>JAUVJM010000007.1 GCA_030596585.1 bacterium | reverse complement strand
GAGGGCGGGGAATTGCTGCAGAAGACAAGAGAAAACCTTATGCTGGAGGTTTTTTCCCATACAGCCAAATATGATGCTGTCATCTGCGGTTATCTTTCGAAGGTTTTTCAGGAACAAGTCCGGTTTCCCGAGACCATGGGTCTTGTGTTGACGAAAGTACAGGGGTTGCGCTACGGCGAGAATCCGCACCAGAAAGCCTGTTTTTACAGGGACACTCTCAGCACAGGTTCTCTTAAACAACTGCATGGCAAGGAGCTTTCATTCAACAACATTATTGATTTGGATTCTGCCTTCTCTATTCCTGCCGAGTTTGAAAAGCCGGCTGCCGTGGTAATAAAACACACGAATCCTTGTGGAGCCGCATGCGGCAAAACCCTTTCAGAGGCTTATTCACAGGCGTATGCGTGTGATTCTGTGTCGGCTTTCGGGAGTGTTGTCGGGCTAAACAGGGAAGTGGATGAAGAAACGGCGAAGGAAATAGTTTCCTCTCCTTTCGTGGAAGCCGTGATATCTCCGGCATTCGGGGAGAAAGCTCTTGAAATCCTAAAGGGCAAGAAGAACATGCGGTTGATCGTTGCTGATGCTTCCGGGCGGAGTGAACTGGATGCCAAGAAAGTGGAGTGGGGGATACTGCTCCAGGAGAAGGACCTTCGGCAGGTGAAGACAGAGAAGTGCCGGATAGTCAGTGAGAGAAAACCTGCAGATGACGAATTTACTTCTCTCCTTTTTGCATGGAAAATAAGCAAACATGTCAAGTCCAATGCAATCGTTCTTGTCCGGGGAACAAGAACGGTAGGGGTAGGAGCCGGGCAGATGAGCAGGGTGGATTCGGTTAAGATAGCTTGCAGGAAGGCAGGGGAACTGACCAGAGGTGCGGTAATGGCATCCGATGCTTTCTTCCCGTTTCCTGACGCAATTGAGGCGGCGGCTCTGGCGGGGGTGACGGCGGTGATCCAGCCTGGGGGGTCGCTCAAGGATAAGGAAGTTATCGAGGCTGTGAATAGGCACAAGATAGCAATGGTCTTTACGGGGATGAGGCATTTCAAGCACTGACCTCAGACTAAAGAATAAGAGGGAAAGATGAATACCATACAGATGCAGGACAGGGAAGCAGCTGGGATTTTTGCAAGAGAACTTGAGCGCCAGAGATACAAGCTCAATCTTATAGCGTCCGAGAACTATGTGAGTCCTGCCGTTCTCGAAGCCCAGGCGTCAATTATGACAAACAAGTATGCTGAAGGCTATCCGGGCGCAAGATGGTACCATGGATGTGAGCACGTTGACGAAATAGAGAAATTGGCGCTGAGCCGGGCGAAAGCCATTTTCGATGCTGAGCATGTGAATGTCCAGCCCCACAGCGGCGCTCAGGCTAATCTGGCTGTGTATTATGCCCTGCTTGAGGAGCATGACACAATTCTCGCGATGCATATAAACCACGGCGGGCATCTTACGCACGGAACGAAACAGAATTTCTCCGGGAGATGGTACAAGGCTGTCTTTTACGGTGTCAGCATAGCTGCGGAGACGATTGATATGGAGGAGGTCGGGTCTATTGCGCTCAAGTCCAGACCGAAGTTGATAGTAGCCGGGGCAAGTGCCTATCCGAGAGCAATAGATTTCAAAGCATTTAGAGAAGTGGCTGACGAAGTCGGGGCGTACCTGGTTACCGACATTGCTCATATTGCCGGTCTTGTAGCGGCAGGATTGCATAATGACCCGGTTCCTTACGCTGATGTGGTTACGACAACTACTCACAAGACACTGCGTGGACCGAGAGGGGCTATGATTATGTGCAGGGAAAAGTACGCAAAGGCGATAGACAGGGCAGTTTTTCCGGGAGTCCAGTCAGGGCCTTTTATGCATACGATTGCCGCCAAGGCAGTTGCCTTCGGTGAAGCGCTGAAACCTGAATTCAGAGATTATCAAGCTCAGATACTCGCAAATGCCGGCCGGCTGGCAAAAGGTTTTGCGGCGGAGAGATTCAGGCTTGTGTCAGGGGGAACGGACAACCATCTCATTCTTATAGATTTGACCGGGGAGGGAATTACCGGTGTCGAGGCGGCTGATATTCTTAACGAGGCGGGTATTATAGTAAACAAGAACAGTATCCCGTTTGATGAGAAGCCGCCGAGCGTGACCAGCGGCATAAGGATTGGGACTCCTGCCGTTACGACGAGAGGTATGAGGGAAAAGGAAATGGATATGCTCGTTGGCATGGTCAGCAGGGTTATTAGAAACAAATCCGATGAGGGTATCAGGCAGGAAGTCAGAAGAGAAGTCAGGAATCTCTGCGAAAAGTTTCCCATCTATCCCTAATGCATTGTCACATGAATTTTTGCCTATTATTTGTCATTCCCGCCCCGTATCAAGTACGGGGTAAACTGCAGCGGGAATCCAGACTGTAACTATGGATTCTGGATTCCCCGATCGAGTCGGGGAATGACAAGAATTAATGTTAGAGAGTACTAGGATGAGTGAGTACGATAAGGCTTTATCCTATCTCGAAAGTTTCGTTGACTACGAAAGAACCCCTCCTGGAAAATATGACGAGAAAACCTACAGCCTTTCCAGGATGGAGAAACTGCTAAGTTATCTTGGCAGTCCTCATAAGTCCGTCAGGTGCATTCATATAGCAGGGACAAATGGCAAAGGCTCAACAGGAGCCATGCTCACATCCATTCTAAAGGAATCCGGGCTTAGGGCGGGGTTTTACAGCTCTCCGCATCTTGTATCTTTTAGGGAGCGGATAAGAATCGGCGCTGACCTGATTTCCAAAGAAGAAATATGCCGTCTCACCGGAGTTGTGAGGTTGGCAGTCGAGAGACTTGCGGAAAATAGTTTTCCGAAACCGAGTTTTTTTGAGGTATACACGGCTCTGGCATTTCTTTACTTTACCATGGCGAAAGTGGACTTCGCTGTTATTGAGACAGGGTTGGGGGGGAGACTGGATGCGACGAATGTTATAGTTCCGGAGCTTTCAATTATTACCAGCATTGACGTTGACCACACAACACTGCTTGGAAAGACGAGAGCCGCTGTTGCCGGGGAGAAAAGCGGAATAATAAAAGATGGGGTTTCTGTCCTGACCTCTTCACAGGCAGAGGATGTTCTCGAAATAATAGAAGAGAGGTGCGAAGAGAAAGGAAGCTCACTGACGGAGATAAGGGCAGCCAACCCGGATGGGCTGTGTAGAAATTCGTTATGTTCCCATGAGATGGTGTTCCTAGATAATAATTCTATCTCGCGGGAGGGAAGTAGGTTCAGTGTGTATGGGAAAGAGTATAGCTACGATGATCTTTCGATTTCTCTTCTCGGGGAGCATCAGGTTCTGAATGCCGGTATAGCGGTAGCGGCTGCCCGGTTCTTTGGGGTGGGCGCTTCGTTTATCCGCGCTGGTTTAAGACATGCAAGTTGGCCTGGCAGACTTCAATTGTTGAAGGGATTCCGGGGGGCTACTCCCATATTGTTGGACGGTGCTCATAATCCTGCGGCGGCCAGAGCTTTGGCAAACGCAATAAAGATTCTCTTTGGAGACCGTGATATAATCCTTGTAATCGGGATTTCTTCCGATAAGGATATTAGAGGGATAGGGAAAGAGTTGCTTCCTCTCGCAAGCAGGGTTATACTGACCCGGGCGAACAATCCGAGAGCGTTAGATCCGGTGTCTTTAAAAAAGGAGCTTGGCAATCTGGGGAAAGGTGCGAAGCAGACTGATTCTTCTGCTGATGCGCTAAGGCTTGCATTGAAGGAGAGTTCCGAGGAAAATCTAATCTGTGTTTCAGGTTCACTTTTTCTTGTCGGAGAAGTTCTTCGGGATATAAGGGAAGTGGGCACTCTGCTAAGGTAAATGTAGTTGTAGAGCTTGCTCTGCTATGGCAAAGTAAACTTTGCGACTACACCTGCTTACTCAGGGTCATAATGATATTTAGGAAGGCAGTATTGACATGATATACAAAGTCCTGCTGGCGGTAGTTTTCGTACACTTGGTGCACTACGTCTATTCTTCCCAGATCGAAGCGATGTTTGCCATTGACCTTGTGCTGGTGCTTCTGTACGTCTTATGTCGTGCAGATGTTACCTCAGGCAAAAGGAGTTTTGCGAAACTCAGCAAGGATCACAACAAGCTGCATCTCATCTACGAAAGCGAGCGCCGTGATACGGAAATCCTACACATTCTTGATGAGATATCCGCATCTTTTATGGATGACAGGAACCTCAATACGATTTTTGAGCACACTCTGGATGGGATGCAGCAAGTGCTTAAGGCGGATATTTCTATTCTTGAACTACTGGCTGATAAGGATTCCGCCGTTGCGCACACGAAATTAGTGAGGGGTTGTAAGACATTTGAATTGGGTGAGAACATCTATGCCAAGGTGCTGGGTAGAAACAGTTCGATTCTTATCAACAATCTGAGCCGGAGGCATGGCGAGTATGAAAAGTACAGGTTTCTACTCGAGCAGGGAGTGGAGTCCTTTCTTGTTGCTCCTCTGAAGATAGAAAAAAAGCCTATAGGGCTTCTTGGCATATTCGCTACGAGCCGGCACGATTTTACCGGGGAGGAGCTAAGACTCCTTACGGCTTTTGCGAACCACGGAAGTCTGATTATAGAAAATGCGAGATTGCTGGAGACTACAAGACGCCTGTCTGTAACTGATGAACTTACCGGGCTGCACAATTTCCGCTACTTCAGGGAAAGATTCATGGATGAGTTTGAGAGGGCCAGACGTTACGGTCACAACCTGTCCCTGCTTATGTGCGATATAGATTATTTCAAGAATTATAACGATTCAAGTGGGCACGAAGCCGGCAATGAGGTCCTGAAAAAGCTGGCTGGCATTATGGCCGGTTCAGTGAGGGATGTTGATTTAGTAGCCCGCTACGGCGGCGAGGAGTTTGTGATTCTCCTGGCGGAGACTGGAAAGGATAATGCCATGGTATTTGCCGAGAGATTGAGAGCAAAAATAGAAGAGGAAGTCTTTCTTTATCAGGAAAAACAACCCAGCCATAATTTGACCATTACCATAGGCGCAGCGAGTTTTCCCCAGGATGCTGAAACCTCTGAAGAGCTTATAACCCGAGCTGACCAGGCTCTCTACAGCGGCAAAGAGGCAGGACGAAACAGAGTTGTCAGTTACAGTAGTCAGTAAAAACAGGTTGCTTAGGCTGTAGGCTGTTAGGAAAAACAGACGCCTGAGGCGTGCTATATTCCTGGAAAACATTAACAATGGGTTTGGTCCACTCTGGCCTACGGTCTAAATGCCTACAGCCTATCCACCTGAGTAGTTACTTATGCTTCTTCTCCTTCCATCGTTCCGACTTCAAGTTTAATCTCGGAACGTTCCTCTACTCTCTCCACACGACCGTCCCGTATCCAGAAGATGCGGTCGGAAACATCGAGCATCTTCAGGTCGTGAGTTGCTGATATTATGGTAACTTCCTTTTCCTTGTTGAGGCGGCGAAGGAGCGAGATGATTTCCTTTCCTGTTTTCAGGTCAAGGTTTCCGGTAGGTTCATCAGCTAAGACTATAGCGGGGTCATTAGCGAGCGCCCTGGCTACGGCCACTCTCTGTTGTTGACCTCCGGAAAGCTCCAGCGGCTTGTGCTGAACTCTATCTCCCAGTCCGACGAGTTCGAGAAGTTCGACTCCTTTGCTTCTGCTGTCATCTGAAGACATACCGGCAAAAACCATGGGCAGAGTAACGTTCTCAAGAGCGGTCATGACGGGGATAAGGTTGAATGTCTGGAAAATATATCCTATTTTCCGGCAGCGGAGCCACGCCAGCTCATAAGCATCAAGCTGTGCCACGTCTACCTCGTCAATATATACCTTGCCCTCGCTCGGTTTGTCCAGACCGCCGATCATATTGAAGAGGGTGGATTTACCCGAGCCCGACGGTCCCATAATGGATATGTATTCTCCCCTCTTTATCTCGAGGTTGATGCCTTTGAGAGCCTCAAGAGGAATCTTTCCCAGGATAAAAACTTTCTTCACATCCCTTGTTCTGACAACGTTCTGTTGTGTCATTGGCATGATTTTTTCTCCTAGATTAGGGCCATAGCTGTGTGACATAAATTCCTGTCATTGCCCGGCTTGACCGGGCAATCCAGAATTCATAGTTACAATCTGGATTCCCGCCTTCGCGGGAATGACAAACAAAATGTTTTCACATTTCTGACCTCATTGCTTCAGCAGGGACCATCTTCGCCGCTTGCGAGGCGGGGAAAAATGCTCCGATGACTGATATTACTACCCCTATGACCAGAGCCGCCAGAGCATAACCCATGAACTGCAGCTTTGGGAAAGCGGGGATGACCTGTCCTCCGTATCTGAGAAGACTTGCCATGATGACGAAGCCGCCTCCGACTACCACTCCGATGAAGGAGCCGACCAGTCCCTGAAAGAAGGATTCCAGCAGGAATAGTTTCCAGATGAAAGTGTCAAGTGCCCCAAGGCATTTCATGGTGCCTATTTCACGGTATCTCTCGGTAACGGACATAAGCATCGCGTTGGTTATTCCTACCACGCATACAAGGAGAGACAGGCTCACCAGCCATATCTGCTGGGCGCTGGATTCCTCCTCTTCTTCTTGGATGAGAGTGCTTGTTTCGGCGCTGCCTTTCTCAATAAGCCCTTTGTTAACGAGGTCGGTCGTAAAGATTGACATCAGAAACGCTATGCCGAGAATAACCCCGCCCGTGGTTATTATAGACCGCCAGAACCTGATGCGGAGACTCTTGAAGCTTATCTCTAACGCTTTTCTCAGAGGAAGAACTATCTGCCGCTGGATATTTTCTTTTTCGTCATCCATTTTCCACTCCTCATCTTTTAGCTGGTATTGTCAAAATCCATTCCCACTTCCTGCGTAAAAATGTTCAGCCAACTCTGTTTATCCTTCGAGTAAGCGGAAGCGCATCGAGAAGCCTAAGGCTCGCTGGTTCTCGACAAGCTCGAACAGTAAAGCTTTACACAGTTCACCGTATATTTACCCATGGTCTGTAGCCTGCCATGCTACCAATACAGCAGTGCAAGGGCTGCAATGAGAGCTATTGTTCCAAGTATTGCCCATATGTCCCACGCCGTAATTTTGTAGAGGCGTTTGTAGTATTCCCAGCTTTCCTTCAGATTCCTGAACATAGCGCACCTCCCTGGGGAAAAACGTGCATGGTCGCAGAAATGTCATTGCGAGAAGTCCCGAAAGTTTTCGGGGCTACGAAGCAATCTCTAAGATTGCTTCAGGACTCCGTCCCTCGCAACGGTGTCTGCAGCCATTTGTGTGTCAATCAGAAATCCAATCAACCTTTTGTCTGCAAGTTTCCTGAGAAAGCCCAGAAGGGAAACTTCAGCTTCTTTAGGGTTGACTTTGAATTCCCCAGCCAGTTTTCCTATCATTTCACCGACACTTGCCTTCCCGTCGCACTTGTGCCATACCCACGCACCAATTTCATCGAGGCTTATTTTCTTTTCCCTGGGAAAGTAGAGTATCCTGGAGAGTATCCCGAACCATCGGTCCTTTCTCACAGGAACAATGAGAATTAGACTTCCTTTATCCCCTCTGGTTTCTTCCACTGCCTGGTTTCTTATAGGCTTCGCGCTCAGTGTGCCCTCCCGGGTCAGTTTTGGTCTTTTTCTTTTAACTATCAACTGCTTTTGACTCCGGAAGCCAGCTTGTCGAGACAGGAGGCTTCTTTTCTCTTTATTAACTCTGTTACTCCGTAAATGTGATTTGTTTCACGGCATTCCCAGAAAAGGCTTTTGAAGAAGCGCTTTTTGAGAAACCTGACCCTGCCGTGTTCGCGCCCGATGGTATAGATTCTCTCATCTGAATCTCCTTCCCGCGGATAGCTGACTTCAAGATCAACGTTCTTGAATTGTTTGCGGTAGAATTCTCCTGCCAATTGTGTGAGACTCTTCTCTTTTAAAAGGATATTGGCGACACTCAGGCGCTGGAAAATGAAATTGTCTTCTGCCCGAGAGAAATCAAGTTTCAAATGTCCGGAAAGGAATCTGTGACCGCTTAATTTCAATTCAGCGGGAGTAGTGAAACTAAAATCAAAGACCGACCAGAAGATTTTGTCATCATCCGTGTGGTCTCTCAATGAAGCGAATATCATACCTGCTTTTTGCTCTATGTTCTCTTCTTTTTTCCCGAGAACGCATACTGAGAAGAACGTGGAAGATTTCCTGCACTGTGCTATCAGATTCACTCCCTTGAAATTAGATTCCCAGACGAAGTATTTGCCGTTGATAGCATTGTTCCTGTAATCTCTCTCATTTGTAATCCTGAAATTAACTTTGTTTTTTCCCGCTTTCTTCCTGAGATTTGCAAGGTGTTTGTTCTGAATTTTTTCAAGGGGAGCTTTGGACGTATGCCTCTGCCAGCGCAATTCCATCCGGGTCAGGATGTGATTGTCAAGCCTCAGATATCCTCTCCTTGCATTCCCCTCCACTTCTCCCAACTCCCATTCCATAGGTTTCGTAAAACTTATTCCATGCCATCCGAACTTGTTCCAGTTTACGCTGTCTTTTAATTTTATATCCATTATTTGGCAAAGGTCAAGGCATGTCTGACCCATTTAATTCGTTAACGGGACGGGCATGCCCGTCCCCTACTGTCTCAAAATATCAGCGGACTTACTGATTTCACTATCAATGCGATAGCAATTGCCGCCATTCCTACAAGTCCGACACCACACCCGTATCCGGCTAAAAGAATAGGGGTATAAGAGCGCCAGGTTTTTTCTCCGATGCGCTTGCTGAAATAGAAACGGCCAAACATCGCTCCTACGAACAAGGGAATAGTGCTGTGGGGCATGGCGAGTCCGCCTATCAAGCCATAGAAAATCCCAATTGGGAAATGAAGCAGACTGATCAGGAAGTAAATGATTCCTCCTCCCAGGGCACCTATGAAAATGAGTCCGGGCTTTATTGCCTCGAGAATCCAGCTCGTTTCTTCGTTGACTGTGGCAGTAGCCCACAGGGCTTTGCTTATACTATAAAGCGGCCACATCTTGTGGACAAAAGGGTAAGCCGCAGAAGGAATGGGTCCCATCCGCCATATAAGCGACCAGAAAAGGAAACTGCAAAACGCCATAATGGGAAAAGACATGACAGCTGATTTGTAACTGCTGGTAAATCTCGTCCGTGTGAGCTCCATTACCTTAAAACTCTGTGCTATGGCTCCATGGTTGAAATATGGCACCGGCGCGAACCAGATAGCCACGCCCCTGTAGCCGCTCAGAATAAAGGTGCCTTCTTTCACCATGGGAAATGTAATTCCGGTGACTGAGCCTGTTATCCCGAACATACGAGCGGATATGTAGGACAGAAAGGGAGTTAGAACAAAGCCAAAAAGGCAGAAAAGCCAGATGGGAAACCCGGGTACGAGAAAGTGGCAGAGGACAACGTAGCCGACGGTGGATAGGAACCATATACCTGCCATGAGCCAGATGGGGACATCTCCTCTTCCTTCAGGGAGCTTAACTCGTTCCCGTTTTTGTCCCCGCTGTTGGATGAAAGCGGTTACAACTTTCCACACGCCAATAAGTCCCACTACGATCCCAATCCCTATAGTAATACTGAGCCAGAGGTCGAGGCCGGTTGTTATGGATGTTGGTATGACAGTCATTCCCGGCCGCCAGTTGTGAATTATCCCTTTGTGGTAACAGATGGGATTTATGACCAGGTTGGACAGAATAGCGCCGATAAAGGTGCCGCTGACTACCCAGAAAGGAATGACAAATCCGGCAAGTACTGTTCCCAGATCGGTTACAAAGCCGAACATCGAGGCGGGCAAGAACGTTCCGAGTTTAGCTGTCCAGTCAACCCAGGGAATGGGAATAAGCATAAGGGGTTTGGACATAAAGAGACCTGTAAAGGTTGGTATGCCTATACGGAAAAACCCGAAAACAATCCCGATCATCGACCCTATGCTGAATATTCTCCAGCGCCAGCCTTCTCTCTTGCCGCTTGTCTCAGCTAATGCCAGAACTCCTTCTGACCCGACCCTTGCCAGTGGGAAGGGGAGTTTTTCGATGTCGCTGGTGATGCGGAAGAGCGTGTAGCCAAGCCCGGTGCTATTGAGTCTATATAGAATTTGGTGAATGAGTAGAACCGCAAGGGGGATAATCCAATCCCGGTGGAAGAACGTCCTCTTCAGTAATGCCTCTGAACCTGCCGGAGGAGCAACCCAGTTCGGTATCGTGTCTCTCAACCCGAAAGCTTGTGCGTAGGTTGACTGGCGAAAATACTGGTCCCAGATCTGTGACCCAAATATGCCTCCGCTGATGACCAGTCCTGAGGCACCCATAACTGCTCCTGCGGTAAGAAGACTGCTGGCCATTCCGGAGATGATAAAGATCTCCTGCTTTCTCATCGTGATAAAAGAACGCTTTGCAATTTCGACGAAGAGTATAACTGTTACCCACGACGCTGCACCGCCGATACCGGCGCCGCTGATAAGGCTGAGGTAGATAGTCCCCGGAACCATGATGAACCCGATGAAAAGGGCGGCGACCACGCACTTCATATTAAATCCGCTCTCGAAAGGTCCGAGATCGACGTCTTCTTCGGGAGCTTCTATATTCAGGTCTTCTTTCTCGTTATTCATTCTCTATTCCTTCTTGTCTCTGTCACCCTGAACAAAGCGAAGGGTCTTCTGAGTGTGTTATACTGTTCACTACTCACTGTCCACTGCTTTTGGGATGCCGAATATCTTTTCCCCCTGCTCAGTGTATTCATTCTTGATATCTAAACTCACTGTTCTCCAAACCAAAAATTGCTTTCGGATGATGTCAAGGAATCTGCGGTTAAGCCGCACCCAGTTACTAACTTCTCCGCTCAATCTTCTTATCTCGAGGTGGATCTCATAGATACCGTATTCCCCTGGGACTGCTTTCATCTCCACTTCCTGGCTTACGCCCAAGTCAAATGGAGCCAGCCAGTTCTTGAAGGAAACGGTGAATCCGTCCTCGTCCTTATGCCTGAATTTGGAGAGTTCGGTCTCCTGTGTGTAGAAACTGCCGACCGATTCATCTTCGTAGGATGAGAAATATTCTCTAAAAAACACGTAGAGTCCCATAACCTCCCGCCCGCTTATGGTAAACGGGAATTCAAACTTCCAGATATCTCCCTCTGGCTTAGGTAAAACCCAGCGGCGGGTAACATCAGGGACAGCCATTGCTGCCGCTTTTCTTGCTGGATAAATAGTAGAAAGTAAAACCACTGCCATTACGACCATGGTGGAAGAAACGGCAGAAAGAGAGGAATAGTTCAGTGTTAGTCCACCCAGAATCCCGAACATAGTAAAGATCTTGGCTATGATCTGCCCCATGAGATAGCCGGCAATTGCTCCCAGGATTGCAAAGACACATGACTCTGCAACAAAGAGAGCTCCGATATGCACCGGAGCCAGTCCCACTGAACTGTAGATTCCTATTTCCTTGAAGCGCTCATATACCGAACCCATCATGGTATTCAGCACGATAAGTGAAGCGATGAGAATCGGTATGAAAAGATTGCTCATCCCCGAGAATGAAGTCATTGCCAGGGAACTGTAGATTGTAACGTTGTCTTTAATTCCGGCAAAAACCGTAACTGCAAGCCTGGATACAAAACTCTCCACTTTTTCTTTTATGTCCACGCCTTCATCAAAACGGACGGCGATTGATTGTATGGTTCCTTCTGAGTTCCGCACGAATTCGTACGGCAGAATAACGACATTGTTAAGTTCAATGTGGGTGAAGGTCTCGAGTTCGGTTTTGGATTGTGCCCCGCCAGCCTTTGCCTGCATTTCCTTTTTTCCCTCTGGAGTCATAACCACGAAATCTACCGGTGTGATATGTTCATTGTCAAGGTCTTTGAAATCTCTCATAGCCTGGCTGTCAAGTATCCCTTTGACAGCGACTTCTTCTCCGAGAATTCGTATTTTCTTCTTTCCAATATCCTGGGATTTTATTCCCAGAAGTTCAGCCATTCCACCTGGCAGGATGCAGGTCCTTTCGTCATTCTCATCAAACCACTTTCCGGCTATCAAGAACTTTTCCGGATGCGTGACGTTTTTCTCCTGCGGAGAAAGTCCAAGTGCGCCGGATGCAAACACGGATTTTCCGTTCTCATCAATGACCTTGAGTTTGATATGGTGGGATTGCCCCACGCTTCTTGAAATAAGCCAGGCTCTCGGTGACACAATTGCCTCTTCAGAGAACTCGCTCTCTATATGGTCCAGTGCAGGCTGCTGTATAGGATGCCATATCCTGTCTCTTATCAGAAGTCCTTGGTAGGACGGTTTGTTCGGACGGGAAATCTTGTTAAATTGCATATATGTTTTGACGGATGTGAAAGACAGTACCGTAAAGGTAAGAAGAACAAGTGTGATACAAGTTAACATGGTTCTAACCTTGCGCCTTTTCATATTTGATATGCCGAGGGAAAACGCCGCAGCTGAGGCGCTGATGCGTCCCACGTCAGTTTGATATACCTTTGCCCTCTTTTGCTGCATTTTCTCCATCTGTTCCTGGAATTTCGATGAGACGATGGATAAGACTAAAGCAGAGAGAGTTAACACAACAAAAGCCAGCAGGATAACTTCCGGCGCATTGGAGATGCGGAAAGCCGGGTGAACAAATCGCATTATCACATATATAAGGAGAAAAATCCCGGAAGCTCCGGCTATCTGTTTCTTGATATCGGTGAATCCAAAGAGGAGCCTTTCCATAAAGAAGGCAAAGGGGATGAGAAGAGCCATGTAGAAGACTATTCCTTTGATAACGTCGTTAGCCGTAGCTTTAACATCCGGATAGGCGCGGGACTCAATCCCTAAGGCTCTCCTGGAATACATTGCAAACTTGTCCCATTTTCTTTCGTTTCTTGATTTCTCCGCTTCCTCAAGCGCTTCTTTCGCTTTCGTGTGCAGGTCATTCAGGCGGTTGTTGACAATACCGTACCTTGCCAGGTCCCTTACTCGGAACTCATTAAGGTTCAGCATGTCTCGAGCGGCGAGGAAAGAACTGTGAATCAGCCTTCTGTGTTTGTCAACGTCATAGCCGATGCCTTCTGCCATATCTTTTGATTCCGCTCCCGGGGAATTGAGAAGCATTGTTCGGAGTCCCATGATGCCTGAACCCATGCCCAGTTTCAGCTTCTTGCCCGGCTCTGAGAATATGATGCCATACGGACTAACGTCGGAGCTTCTTTCACCAGCCTTGACTACGCTCCATCCGTAGGCAAACGGCGCGGAGTTTGTAGCATCGAAAATGGTAATCTTTGAGAATTGCGTCAGACAGCGCGGGTCTATGAGGTCGTAGATATCAGTGCAGATACAGGGAAAGAGAACAATCATGTGGTTTTTTAGTTTCCAATCAATACCTGCTGTCATAGGATAGTTTTCATCGCCGTTGGATCCTCTATCAGGAGCGAGTATTATCTCTCCGTTTTCAGGGTCAATTCCGTATGCTTCTACCTGAACGCTTCCACCCGCGAGACGGGAAATGGTGAACGTGCCGTCCTCACCTGTCAGCTCATAGAAAGAGCTTCTTACACCCGTCTTGATGCCATAGCCTTCGATAAATACGACGGCGCCGTTAACCGGGTCATCCGGAACAAAACTTTTCCGTGGGTTGAAGGTGACTATCCTTCCTTTCAGGGTGCAAAGAACGTCTTTCAACTGCATTTGTGATTCCGGAAGTAGATGAGGATCATTGAGAGCTTTACGAATGAGAGATTTCAGGAATCTGACCTGTCTTGAGAGATTTTTGAAATTGACCTTTTCCGGTGAATCCAGCGGCGTATCTATTCTGTTCCGGATATCGTTGACGGTTACCAGGCTGATAGCCGGAGTGCCTGAGAGCATTGCTAACCCGCTGTCCAGAGCGATGTTAGCGGGAACGTAGGAGTTCCAGTTGATGCCTTTCTTGGGGCTGATGCCGTTGACGAAGATATCACTTGCGTCCTCAATTCCGAATTCGCCGCATATATCTTTGGCGTAGTCTTCAAATGTTTTTCCGAATGGAGCAAAGAGTCTCTGGTAATAGAACGTTGTTCCTCCATGAGATATTCCCAGTTCATCGCTGCCGCTGGAAAGGTCGAGCCCGATGAAAAGGCTCAAGTCTATTGGTTCTGTCATCTGTTCCCTGAACGGAGATATTTTTCGGCAATGCTTCTGGATAAAATCATCCATACCTCGCAGATTCATGAAATGAGCTGACGTGGCGAGAATCAGAACGGGTCTGGCAGGAGGATTTCTTTTCAGGTCCCTTGCTATTTCTATGAGTGCGGTTATGCCGCAGGCAGATTCAGCTCCGGGTGCTTTAGCCGGGACAGCGGAAATTGAATCGTAATAAGCCGAAATGGCTATCAGTTCCTCAGAAAGTTCCTCGTCCTTTCCTGGGATGAAGCCGATGATGTTCCATGCCGGAACGCTTTGCCACTGCATCTTTGCTTTCAGTGTAACCTCGTGTCCTTCCCAGTTCTTGAGGAATTTGGATTTCTCACGAGGGAGCATGAAACGGGGTACGTTAATAGGCACCTCTGCGAACTTCTTTTCTGCTTCTATTCTTACTGTCTCTTCAGGCTCAATGAAGATGATTGCTTTTGCCCCGAGTTCTGCCGCTTTCAGCCAGTTGCTGCCGGAGTTAAAGTCAAGAGCGACGACGCTGCCTTCTATCTCGCAGCCGTTATAGTCTTTGTATTCGCCTCTTCCCGCATAGATTAGTTTTCCGCGCACTCCTCCCCGGGGCAGCGTGGATGTCCTGACTATATTGGGCCAGATACAATACAGCTTTATTCTTTCCCCGGCGGGCGTTTCCAGACTGGCACCTTTGTCTATCGGAACGGTAACGGAGAATTCTTCTTTCCTTAGTTCTTTCAGTCCGATTTGCTCGAAAGCCTTAAAGACATAATCAGCCGCTTTAATGTTGCCTTCATATCCGGGGATTCTTGAGCCAAGGCGGGAAAGAGACTCAATTGTTTTTTTCAGAGACGGGATGGTCTCCGCGTCACTTGCGGGAGAGCCTGCGGCATGAGAATGCATAGAAAATACACACAAGACTGCTAAAACAACCGCGGCTATTTTAGACCACTGACCACTGACCACTGACCACTGATTCTGTATCATAACCCCTTCACTTTTCTCCACGCTGCACGAGACCCTGGATTGTTGTTAAGCTCTTCTACGTAAGCTTTTTCGGCTTCATCAATCCTGCCCATATTTTCGAGGCAGACGCCTTTCAAGTAGTTAGCCCGTGGGTAGCACCAGTTTAAGGAAATGACCTTTTCCAGAACGCGGCAGGCTTCCTCAAAATCGCCGCAGTAATATTGTGCAAGGGCTAAGTTATAGCTCATGTCAGCATTCCTGCCGTTTAGCTTCAAACCGTCTTCGAAAATACTAACAGCTTTTTCATTTTCTTTCAAGAGTAAAAAGCATATCCCGAGTTTGTTATAGGTGTCCAGGTTGTTCGGATTCTCGTTGATAGCTTCTTCCCAGTACTGGCATGCTTGTTCTATAAAGTATTCGTTGAACGCACTATCGCCTTTTGCCTCAAGCGTTTGGAGGGGCGGGGAAGTCCTGTCTTTAATCCTTCTAATTCCTGCCGGCAGGAAAGTCAGGCATAATAATAGAAGAACGATTAGGCAAATGTTCCTTTTCATGGCAATGCGCAGTTTATACCACGTCCCCTGCACAAAGTAAATGAAAAAAATTAGATTTCCTATGCCGAGGCATAGTCATTTTTGGAAAGTGGATACATGAAAAGCCAAAATGTTGAAAAAAAACTTACCTGTTGACGAAAAGAGCGGGCACATTATAATCGACGTTTCTAATCCCTTGCCTTAAGTTTCACATTCCGCGCAGTCCCTGCCGCACAATGTTCTTCAATCTCGTCTGCCGTCAGTGCTCGACCAAAAACCGCCATCTCATCAACGAGTGCCTTGGTGTAATAATTAACGCCGCCGAAATAGCAGAAACCCAGAGTGAAATCTACATTGTTATCAAGACTTCCCTCAACCAGTTTGAGATTGTTAGTTGTAAGAAGAACACCATTCTGATAATAGAGAACCTTTCTGTTGTCCTTATCAACAACGATAGCTATATGAGTCCATTTTTTCATTGGGAATGGATTTTTCCCTCTTATAGTAGTAATAGCCCCATTCTGATCGCTTAAGATAAAATACCTTGTGGAGTAATGAACCCATCCGTATCCTAAATAATGTGGCTCTGTTCTCAGTGCTTTGAGTTTGGAGAAGACTAGCCCTGTGGTGACAATTTTCCTGCCTTTTTCTCCTTTCCCTGCATCCAAAGAAGGCTCATCTTGTCTCACCCAGGCTTCAATCGTAAAACTGTTTGTTCCCATGTGTAACGTATCTCCAAAATTAACCACATCGTGACCGCTGAATTCGATTGCGCTGCCATATTTGCCATTCTTAACCCAGACAGCTCCCTCGATGTTTCCGTCTATTTCATTACCGCTTCGGTCATGTACTACGCTGCCTGTTCCTTCATCAAAGTCCCAATAAGCCATGAGATTTTCTTCAGAGGCATTGACAGCAGCAACAAAAAATACCCCTAAACAAACCGCAACTCCCATAATTAGTTTTCTCATTTTTCTGCCTCCTATAGCATAACAAGGTATTGTCAAAAAGCCTTTCCGCTCTTAGAATTTCTACTGCTCGCCTTTCATTTGCTCGGGATTTTCACATAAAAACACCACCTCCCTTATTTTCAACAGCCCCCGACAGTTAATGGTACTTTCAAAATCTAAAATTTCCCGATACCAAGGATTCCAAATTCCCATGGAGCGATATTCAATCTGATTGTTATTGCCTTATTTTCAAAAGCATACTCCAGGATAAACTTATCATTCCACAAATCTCTCGCCGTATCCCATCTGTTGACATCTTTTACTCTTATCTTTCCGTTCCATTCCTTTTCACTGTTATTAATCAACGTCACCATTTTTCCGTAATCAGTAAGATTGACAATGTATTCTATCTCCTCGCCTTCAATTTCTACCAGCATAAGCGGAGACAGAAAATGATCAAGGGTGTCCTTCATTATTTCCAATAAACCCGCGTGTGTTTTCTGGTTTTTCCCGATACCAAAAGGCACTGAGCAGAAAAACACTTCACCTTTTCCCACACTATTTTTAGTGATCAAAGGGTCTCCATCTGCGCCGGTCTTGCGGTCATATTCTGTTCTTGCAAGAATGGTTGCGTTTACAGGCTTTACCAGTTGGTAATCGTATGCATCCTCATTATATCTTCTGCCACAGGTAAAGCAAAGGGACTGACTGCTTTCCAGTTTTTCGCCTGTTAGTTCCACGCCTATTAATTCTTCATCTTCCTTTTCCACCTGGGTAATACCCAGCATTAACTTCCCGCCTGTTTCTACATACTGTTTTATTGTTTTTCTTAAATCATTACCCAGTTTTACCCCTCCCAGAAGTATCAATGCCGGGTATTGTTTCAATACTTCGACTGGAGCATTTTCAAGAACCACGTCAAAACTATCTCCCCATGTACTATCTACTAATTCTCCTTTTTCATATGGTCTGGTATCAAGCCCCTCTTTCAGTTTCTCGCGAAAAGCAATCATCCGATCCCTGTTTGTTTTTACCTCTGCACTCATCCATGGAGATTGGTTTTTGAATGAACCTTTAGGCGCCCATTTTTGAGTGTAGTATCTATCCCTATTTTCATAATCGGGAAATGCGTAGGAGAAAAAAGATTGTATCATCTCATCTTTTTTCTCATAAGGCATTCTTCCCATACAGGTGCCCTGCATGAACGGACGAGGACAATCCCAACCGTGATATTTCTCCAGCATCAAGGCTGCAGGAACATAGGTCTTCCCGCGATTCGGATACCTTTTAAGTGCAAAATCTGCAAAATCCTTGGCTGCTCTACCTAAAGGAGACAATGATTTGTTACCCGCCTTGTCTTTTACCCAGTGGATAACATCTGAGAGCTGTTCGCCTATATAATTAGCTCCTGAAATAAAAGCTGCCAGCCATTCACGTAATAGTAAACTTTCTGATACTCCTCCCAGTCTTCTTCCTTCCTCGTCATAGATTGCCGGATAAATGGTCGGCGCTTTCCATGGAGCAAAATCAAGACCCCAGGAACCATTATATTGATGCGCCGCTCCTCTCAGAAAAGCTATGGATACCTGTACATTTGAAAATCCAACATTGGCTTCCTGCTGAACAAGCGATGCGCCCCAGTCAAAAAAGTGATGGCAGGTGCTTACCCCGCAGGTAAGGGCAGATATGTTTAGGTCTTCCGGTTTTATCCCTCTTTCCTTCAAATACTGGAAAGCCGGTTTTTTGAAGCCCACGTACGGATCGTATTGGGAAACATCTTTTTGCGTACGATTTTTACAGTATTTATCAGTAGCAAGGTGGTCTTTCAAAAATTCGTATGATGCTTTGCGTGTTGCAAATTCTTTGGGCCAATAGGATACATTACCTGGGTTATCTGCCTCCGGCCAGATATTCCACCAAACCTTATTCCCATACTTCTTCATATAGTCCATCATCAAATCGATAGTTTTATCTATATATTTTTTTAAGCCCAATCCTTTTTTCTTGGCAAAAAGCTCCATTCTTCCTTCCATTATCCAGAAATCGATCATCATGCCATAGCCGCCCTTTTGCGCCCGGGAAAGTTTTTCCTCGTCTGGGTCAATCCATATCCTGAAGCCGTTACATAATCCTAATTCTTTTACCCTTTCAATATCGGCACTCGGGCCATAGTAGTCAACAGGAATATTATCATTCTCAATATCAACACTGTGGCCTATCCCGTACTCATTGCAAAGTATGAAAAAATCAGATTGCATTTGTTTCCTCCTATCGGCTATTCAGTTCAATTCTTCTACACACACTGCCGAATTTTTTAATAATGTCCATACTTATGACTGCACTCTATTAACATATGTATGTTTTGTGCCGGGGTATCTGCCGGTAAAGCACAACCAGGACCTAAGATAAACCCGCCACCCGGGCCCAAAATTTTAATGCACTCTTTGGCACTTTCTTCTACATCTTTAAGCGTTCCCTTTAACAACATAACCGGATCTAAAACTCCTAAGATGGCTGCCTTGCCCCGGGCAGCTATCTTAGCTGCTTGCATGTCTGTCTTATGATCAAGTTCAATAATATCTGCTCCCGTAGCTACCATATCAGCCACAATAGGAGTAGAGTTTCCACACATATGAAGGGCTGCAGGCTTTTTCTTATTATGGATAACTGAAAATAGTTCCTTAGCATAAGGAAAGATAAAATCACGGGCTATCTGCGGAGAAGTAATTTCTGTACCTAAATCACCAATGGAAGTGCTATGGGCTCCCATTTCAAGCTGAGCTAAGGCATATCTCTTGATAACCTCGTTACAAAATGAAAGTAATTTATGTATTTTTTCAAGATCTTGCCCTAATGCTACGTCCATTAAAAGGTTTTGATAACCTCTTAGAGCTGAAGCAAGGGAAAAGGCTCCCTGATCAGCGCGCCCCACAATAAAGGCTTTATCCCCAATCTCTTTTACTACAATGCGGGTAGCTTTCAAAAGTTCATTTAAAGGGAAAGTGTTATATGGGTCAGGGACTTTTAATTTATCTACATCTTTATAGTTATGAATAATTGGAGCAACTACCGTAGGAGCTTTATCATCATAATAATTTACCGGACAACCCAAAGCCTCAGCTGAAGATGCTACCCCATTTTCTAAAAGTAGTATATCATGCTTATACTCATGCCAGGCTTTAATCTGAGCTTCAGCCATCATCTCTCCATTTCTAAAACATTGACTAAATGGAAAATTTGCTTGGTGAGCAGACACTAAAAAATTATGTAAATCTACAGGTATACGATCCGGTATTTCGTGTTTTAAGACAGCAAAAGTTCTTTCTATGGAATTCATGAAATTACAATACCTATGAGTCGTTTCTTTTTATGTAATGTTCTCTTATTTCCCCTGCACTCAAGACACGCCTGTAAATTTTGACTTCATCAACAATCCCCTGTGTATAATATTTCACTCCTGCATAAAAGAAATAACCTATATAAAAATCAAAAGGGGTGTCTATACTTCCATCAACTGCTGAAATGTCAACAGGGTTTTGGGGTGAAGGCATCCCGTTCTGATAGTACCTGAGAGAATTTCCAGTCCGGTCTATTGTTATTGCCAGAAATACCCATTCCCTTTCAGGAATACATGCGTGAACCCACATTCGGCCGGAGCCTCCTCTGCCCATACCTGAATCTTCATCGCCAAGAATGAAAAATTTTCCTCCGCCGAAGTTAAAGTTATATCCCCAATACTGTTTGTTTTCCATGTGATAACCCAATTTACTTAAATAAATACTATTTTTTTCCTTGCTTCCTTCTTTCCAGAACCATCCCTCCATGCTAAAGTCACCACTTCCCATGTTAAGATCACTTTTAGCTGAAGGGACTTTCACATAATCATCCTCACCGTCGAATTTAAGACCGTAACCCTCTATCCCCTTTACCCAGACAGCTTCATGTATAGTTCCGTCATTTCCATTCTCGGTTCTGTCATGCAGAACCGAACCACTTCCCTCGTTAAAGTCCCAGTAGGCAATCAGACTGTTATTATCAGTTTCATTAGAATTTGCAATCTTGTTGTTGGCAGTGTCCTTGGCGTTGCTGAGCCCGATACTCGCTTTTGCGAATGGTATATCTTTTCCGCGGCGATCCGCAATTCTGAAGAAGAATTTCCAGCCGCCAACCCGCTGTTCCAGCTTTATAAGTAAGTGGTTCGCTCCTTTTTGCAGTAGAACATCACATTTGTCCTGATCAAAAGCAGCCCCGCGGGCTATAAAGTTGGAATGAACCAGTTCTCCGTTAAGCCAGACTTTTATGCCATCATCACTGCCTATATGAAATCGTGCCTTGACTAATTCTGAGCAGGCAATATTTGTATAGGCATACCCAACTACATAATCATGTTTTCCAAGAATTTGTATAAAGTCTAATTCTAATGGCTTACCAGACAAAGCTCTGGTCTCATATCTTTTCCATTGGATTTCCTCTCCTGATGAGAGCGTGAATTTTTCTTTAAAACCTTTGTTGGCTAATGCTTGTGTTTCAGTTGGAAAGACCTTGTCAAAACCCTTTCTTTCCGGTGACGGAAAAGGACCGGCAACAAGCCATTTTGGTGACAACGAAATACGTGTCTTTGGAGCATCCAATATGCAAAGGGCTTTGTAAATGTCTCCCTGTTCTGCCAGTGTCTTAACCGAGGAATACAGTTGTCTTTCATCGCTTTTATGAACAGAACTATCTGTCTGCCCAAACCTTGCCTGAATCCCATCGAGCCGGGTTTTCAAAACTGCACCGGCTTCAGAATCCGGCACGCATTCCGCCTTAATAAAATGAGCATTTCTGCCTGTGAGTTTAAATGGACGCAGTCCGTAAGGTTTCAGCTTTAAGTTCATCACACCTTTGAATGTTTTATCGGTCATCAAATCCACACACCTGGCACGTGGACTCAAATAAAGTTTAACATCTACCTCCCACCATCCCGGATTAAGCACGTAGGCATACTTATGCTTCCCAACGTCGGCCATACGCACTACTATGTTCTTATCCAGCCCTTCTCCCTTAAGAGTCCTGTAGTTTCCTTCCGGAATAGACTGATAAGCGCACCCAAAACGGCGCATTTGACCCCCATAACCCAGCGGCTGTACTGAATCTGTCCATGTATGGGTAATGACCGCTGGAGTTGAGTTTGTAAGATTGGTGACAAATGAATCAAGAAAGTATCTGTGCCCGGGAAAACAGTAGCCAGCGCCATGGAGACTTGGAAAATACCATGGTTTTCCCGAATGCGATAATGCGTATGTTAACCTGGGTTCATAAAAACCGTTCTCAACCCGGCCGCCGGTGTCAGGACCATTGTCAAAAAATGATCTGACTTCAGGTGACACGTTAAATGCCCGGGTAGCTCCGTAATCATCAGAATTCTTGTAATAACGCATTCTATTTGTTTTATTACCATTCTCAACATACCGGCAATCCACAATAAAGCCCGGCAGTTTATATTTGCTTATATCGTGGCCCTGTTCTCTGAATATATCCTGCACAGATTTGCCTTTTGCCCAGAGCTTTTCCGCACCAGTGGCCTCAAGAGAGAGATAATATTTCTTTCCGGTACGGTGCACACGCTCATAAATAGTGAGATTAAGTTTTGTAAGCACATCACAGCGCCACTGTACCCATTCCTGCTTTGCATTTTTCATCAACCATTGGTATCGGTTGGAAAACCTCTGTGGGTCTGTTGATTTGACCGGAATAGTAATTCCGGTATGTTTCTGAAACTGCTCTATGCTGATGTCATCGTACGAACAATTCAGGGGACAATTATAATCAAAGTGATAAAAAGCCGGCTGCCACCCACTATTGCCGGTAACAAAACTAATGCCATCAACGCCTTTACAATCTCCGTATAGCCGGAGAACCTCATCTGTAAGAGCAAGAATCTCTTCCTGTACTTCCGGAACGCAGGGGTTCACTACCGGCCCTATCCAGTTGCCTTCCTGTTTGCCTTCCCTGTTCACCTGGAAAATGGTGCGTCTGCCTTTTCTCACTGCCTTGTCACTATAGATATACTGATCATAGAGTTTTTTTGTCCCAAAAAACTCTACATTAAGGATCAAAGACATATCATTTGCATCGAACATCCGTGCCATAAGACTGATAAAATCCCGGTAATATCTACGTCTGCTGCCGGAGTCTATGCAGGGAAACCTGTTAGTGGGAAAATGGGGATGATCATACATCCAAGCACTGATTGAAAACATGTTCTGACCGGTAAAACCCAGATACTTGATATGGTTCTCAATTGCCGGCCACCACTTGCGGTAATACCCTGGCTGGTTTTTTCTTTGCTGGAAACCTTTGGTATCGTAAAAGGTTCGCAGCATGCACGTTTCATTCTCACTGAAGATCCCGAGCATACGGTCCTGTGGATGGAGTATCTTACCTGCCGGAAGTTCATTTTGAATCTCATATATCTTAATGCTTTTTATCCGGACTGCAGTGTCACGGCTCAGATTGAGAATTGTAATAGTAGTACCGGGTTGATGTTTGTAATAAATGAATTTCAATTTTTGCAAACGGTTAGTAATCGGATACAGATCACCGGTGTAGGAACCTGCCGAAGTTCTTTCACGGTTACCTTCAAATATGAGACAGGTGAACGTCCGCATGCTGTCATCAGGATATTCCACAACAACCAGATGCGGTTTATTGAATTTGCCAGTATCAATTTTGTATGAAAACCAGGAGTATCGACCTGCAATCTCGCGGCATGAGCCCAAAGGAGTATCGACAATTTTACTGGTATTTCGCCCTTTTCCTTCACAGAGCGGGTGAGGATCATCTGGATTACCGCAATCGATGGAATCTACAAGAAGAAGGTCAAGCCCTTCTTCAATAGGACTGTTGTAAGCTACTTCCCGTCGAGGAAACTTCTGGACATAGGCAGTTTCAAATGTCCGGCAATCAACCATTTTGTTGTCTTCGTATAACCCGAATGTTATGTCATAAGTTCCTGCTTCTTTAGGCTTGAATTTTAATATTGTGCTTCTACTGCCATTGTCTGAGGCTTTGAACCTGGTAAAACTTCCTGAATCCATATCTTTCTTTTTCAATGAATTTATGATTTTGTAATCAATACGGTATTTGGCATTCGGCTTATCAGGGATATGGACCTGCAATGTAATCGGTTCGTCGGGGCCGAAAATAGGTTCAGGATGTGCAGGATGGACTATATCTATAGGCCCCACATAAGACCGGCTCTCCCCGGGATATGGCTTTGCCGTCTTAGCCAAAGCCCAGTTCTTATCATCGAAATCTGGATCAGTCCAATTATTTTCTATTTTTGTACTGCACCGCCATGTGCTGTCGCTTAATAGCTCCATGGTACTGCCATCTTCACACCAGATAAAACCTTCGAGAATTAAACTTGTCCCAGCTTGTTCTTTCTCTATGGCAATACTGTTCTTGCCCTTTCTGAAACTGTCCGTACAATCTATTCTTACGGGATGATTCTGATACCGGCCTTCCAAAGCATATACTTTTTTACCATTAATATATAGGTTGAAACGCGGTTGAGCTCTAATGGAAAATTCTACTTTGCGCGGATTGGCAGAAAGAAATACTTGCTTGCGAAAACATGATTTACTTGAAATCTGTACCAGTTTAATCCAGTCTATTTCAATGTGATTGCCGGGTTTGTCTGACGTAACTGAAAAGGCATTATGATGATGGATTGGATTCCTTACACTATAGATAGGAACATGTATTGTCTGCCATTTTGTGCCTTTTACCAATGTAGTCTTTTTTCTGCCGCCGCCGCGGCATCCCCTGACATAGAATGTCCATTTTGATTCAGGTAAACTTTGTTTTAAACGTATAACAGTTTTCCATTCACTGCCCTGTCGCCAGCCAATCCCTATCCTTTCATCTGGAATCTCAAGGTCCCACCTGTTTTTCAAGTCTCCCCAGAAAAAACGTTTTTCACCTTCGCCGGTTGTGAAAGTCAGTTTGCCGTCAATTACCTTGACATCTTTCAGACCATCATCAAAGCCGGCAATCCCTTCAGTATCACCTTCATCAAAATCCCAGGCATCATTATAGGTAATAGCAGCATAATCATCGCTTTCACGAGGTGGAGATATAGAAGAAGGAGACATAGTATGTGCTTTCCAGTTCCAGCCAGCCGGATAAAGGGCATCCAGAGGGGATTTTTCTTCTACCATGGCGTAAGTCTCTGACTTTGCGCCTTTATCGTAATGTGCTTTTATTTCCTCTGCTGTCAAAGCCCTTTTATATATTTTAACTTCATCAACAATACCCTTGGTATAATATTCAACGCCTGCATAAGAGAAGTGACCTATAGAAAAATCAAAAAGGGTGTCTATACTGCCATCAACTGCTGAAATGTCAATAGGGTTTTGGGGTGAAGGCACACCATTTTCATAGTATCTGAGAGAATTGTTAGCCCGGTTTATGGTTGCTGCCATGAACACCCACTCCTTTTCAGGTATATCTTTTTCAAGACGCATATGATTAGTGCCCGAGTTTTCATCACCCCAAACAGATAGTCCGCCGAAAAAGTTGTATCCCCAATACACACAATTTTTCGCATTATAACCGAGTTTACTCAAACAAACATTCTGGCTCAAATTTCCTTCTCTGTAGAACCATACTCCAGCAGTGAAATCATCCGTTCCCATATCCAGAGACGTTTCTGCCGGAAAGGCAATCACGTAATCATCTTCACCGTCAAATTTAAGACCGCAGCCTTCTATGCCTTTTACCCATTCAGCTCCGTATATGTGAGCATTATTTTTGTTTCCGCTTTTGTCATGTAGTATTAAACCATCCCCCTCATTGAAATCCCAGTGGGCAATCAAACCCTCTTCAGCACCTATCGCCGAAAAGGCAAAACAGAGACTTATCAAACAAACCAGTCCTAAACCCGTTAATCTTTTCATCTCTTATTTCTCCTTTCAAAAATATTATGGTTCTTCTCCCAAAAGCGTAGTTATCCACAGACTCTGACGTTTGAAGCCGCCTCCAGCAGCGGCTATTTGCGCTCTTTAATAAGCTCAAATAACCGTTGGAGCTACCCGCGAAATGTCTGAAAGACTACCACGGTGTCATTCCCGCCCAGTATCAAGTACGGGGTAAACTGCAGCGGGAATCCAGAGATTTCTTCCCATGGATTGCCCGGTCAAGCCGGGCAATGACAATATCACCACTAAATTTGGAGAAGAGCCAATACATTAATAATTATTATCTAATACAG
>JAUVJM010000020.1 GCA_030596585.1 bacterium | reverse complement strand
GCATTATGCTTTTTAAGGCGAACCCTTTTCCCGAACCGGGATACTTGCTTATACTGTGGGGAGAAAACCGAAAAACACCAGTAAGGATGAGACCTGTAGTTGAACGGCAAAACATTCAACCCTATCATTTGAATCTATATCGCGTCAATGCCTTATGCCCAGATTTTTGCAGAATTTTATTTTTTGCCCCGAATAGTAAATCACGGCTTGCTGTAGCTGAAGAAATTATCTTATGAAATTGAATGTAATCTTTTCGCGAGAAAAACTGTTTGCCAAAATTCTGTTTTGCCAGGCTCAATCTTGTTTTTGAGTTTTGAGGTCCCGGCCGGGCATTTTTTATAAAGTCTTCCATGGCGTCTTTAATTGTTATTAACATAAATTCAATAAAAGCAGTTGAATTGCCTTTTCTGTCAGATAGTTGCAGAGCACGGTAATACTCTTTCTGCTTTTTCTTAATCATCGACTCTACCGGAATATATTCAAATACAGGATAAGTATTTAAAAGTATTGCCGACTGCCATAGCCTTCCTATTCTTCCATTACCATCTGAAAACGGATGAATAAACTCTAATTCATAATGAAAAATGCTAGATTTAATAAAAGCATGAAGGTCTCTTTCTTTTCTTAAAAAATGAAACAAATTATCCATGAGTTCAGGTACCATCAGATACTTTGGAGCCATATGTACCACATTATCGCCTTTAAATACTCCTACATTACTTGAACGTAAAGTACCAGTTTCTTTGATTAAGTCTTGCATAAGAGTACTGTGTGCTTTTAACATGGATTTTAAGCTGTAAATATCATAGGATCTGATTAGGGCATATGCCTTGATAGCGTTTTTTACCTCTAAAATATCTTTTGCTGGCCCAATAACCCGCTTATTGTCAAAAATATCTGTCACTTGAGACTCAGAAAGCCTATTGCCTTCAATCGCTAAACTTGATTGAATGGTTCTAATACGATTCTGCCTCCTCAATTCAGGACTGGGTGGTGAAACCTTCAAGCCTTCACATTGCCCGACAATAAAACTTATATCTGTACATAAATTTATTATTTTTGTGCTTATGCTAAAAGGTATCTTCATATTATGTGATGGTATCATATGATACTATCATGCGCAAGCTATTTTTTAATTGTTTCTGATCCACCAGGACTATATGACGTAAATTATTTTCCAGATATTTCTCCGATAAATATGCTGTTATCAACATTGACCAACACGGGGAGCCAAAAAAAATAGCGCCTTGAACATGTCCTGTTGATAGGTGTAAGCTCAGATTTGCGGGAGTATGGAAAGAGATACAAGATAAAGACTGGAGGTTAATTGTAGCCACACAAGACAGGTAAATCAGCCGCAGGTTCTGCCACCGCCCGCAATCAGAATTTAATATCGGCATTGGTTTTGATCAACACCTGTTTTTGTATCGCCGCTTCGCCGTGAAAAATTCCGAGTTCCGCCCCGACAAGATATCCAGTATGTTTGTCATAGAAATACTTGCATATCACCCTACCGCGGGATTCATACTCTACAAGGAAAGTGTCCCATTTCCCCCATTTTACTTCTTCTCTAACAGTAAGAAGCTTGGATGGGAAATCGGTCTTTTTTGCAAGAACTGTGTTGGGTTGTCTTTTCCCTTCCGCCAGCCAGAGATTGCTGCCAGGGTCTGAACCTTTCGTCTTATTGTCCCTGAGAACTATGCCATCAGGTCCCAGAAAATACTTTACAGGTTTTTGCTCGTATCCGGGACCGGGAGAAATAACTTTGATTATCTTGGTTACCTCGAAATTCTTCCCGCCGCTTTCCTCGAGTTCATAGGATACTTCTGTTTCTATATTCCTTTTCGAGCCATAGCTTATCTTTGAATATACAAGCCTCAATCCCTGATATAATCCCTGTTTCCTCTCGGAAGCGCTCCCCTGCAAGGGAAAGAGAACGATGCTGATAATCAAAGTGACAAAACAAGCCAATTGTTTCTGATGAAATCGCAACATTGGTTTCACTCCTTACAGAAAGCAATTACATTACAGGATACTCAAGGTTGTGAAAACAAGATAGTAGACGGAACACATTACATCCCAAAGCAGTCTAATAGCAAAGCTTGCAGTTTTTGCTCTAAGGTGGAATACGAATAATATCGTCTGCCTATCTTATAATTGTGATCAGCCATTTCCCGTGATTTCTCAGGGGATTTTAGAATTTCCTTCGTAAGGCGAACCGCATCAGTGGTGACATAATCTTCCAATTCAATCGTCCTAAACCCTTTTGGT
This sequence comes from bacterium, assembly GCA_030596585.1. GTDB lineage: Bacteria > NPL-UPA2 > JAUVJM01 > JAUVJM01 > JAUVJM01 > JAUVJM01. The sequence continues at coordinate 14,290 of JAUVJM010000020.1, read as the reverse complement.
CTTATATCCGTTGCGTATATCGAATACTTATTAACCACTATCGGCTTGCGAAAATAGACAGCCTCGAGAAAAGCATTGCCAAAACCTTCAAAAGTGGATGGGTAAGTAACCAAATCGGCGTGCGGATAAATATCCCAGATAGTATACATCTTCCTTCCGTCATTGGTTTTGCCGCGCCTTTCCGCAATAATATCAGACACAAACAAAGTATTGACATTCATCAATGCGGAATATTCGCGCAGCCTCTTTTCATAAGCATCGCCTTCATCTCCTGAGGCATGAGAGATGACCAGTTTTGCCTTCGTGCCCAGGCGGCTCACCAATTCAATGGCGCGTTCAATCCCTTTTCGTTTTACCACCCTGGTCGGCTGCAAGATAAAAAGCTCATCATCCCCGATGTCCAGAGCCTCTCGAACGTCAGAGGAATAATCATCGATAGCCGGAGACGGCCTGTCAAAGTCCATAACGTTGGGAACTACAGCGGCTGAAATACCAGTCCTGAGACTTAGCTGATTATCCGCCGATGAATTTATAACAACATGCCGTACCGGGGGCAGATGCGGCGGAAATGACATATTCAGGTATTCCCAGACAGCATTTACCAAGAACCGGTTGCGTTCCCAGAAAAAATCGTGATGGTGGGCAATGGTAGATATACCGGTTTCAGAAATAAATTCGGTAATAGCCAGCCCCAGAGGAATATTCAAAGGTATGGCGAGCACATTTTCCGGTATCAAAAGGTCAATCTTAAAGTCATTGACGAATTTGTAAATCTGTTCCTTAAGTTTGTCTTTCACCCGGTGAATTTTTTCCGTAACCAGGGGCTTGCGGACATTGACTCCAAAACACTCTTTCTGGATTTCTAAAATTGCCGGGTGAGCAAAATGAGCTTCCTCCACCAAAAATGACTTTTCAGCAGGCCGGTCCAGCTCGCCGGCCAGATAGAAACACCTCAACCCTGCTTTCTCGAGAACATCAACCCACTTTGCCGTCTCCAGTGAAACTCCATCCGTCCCGGCAAAGCGGGTTGATATAAATCCAATGTTCCTGCCCCTCATTCTTTTCAAGTGGTCAAATCCCATTGTTCATCCTACTTTGCAAATATTCAGTACAATACCGCAAAAACCATAAACGCAATCAATAATTTCTACTCCACCGGCAATTCATCAACAGCTTCTCCTACAAGTTCCTCGAATCTTTCTCTTTCAAATTTCAAGACTTTCATGTTCTTCGCGTTTCCTGTGCGATAAGATTACCAAACAGCTCTTTCTTCAATCCGGAATACACAAACTCCATAAGTTTTTTCAGATTGACAATATCTTCCGAATTGTATTTCTTAAGCAATTCCAGTGATTCCTTACTTCCACTTTGGTACTCATACCAGAGACGAACTGCATCGAATCCATCCAGACCCTTTGTCTCCTCACTTCTCCGGATATTGAGGGAATGTTCAATGTGTTTTAAACCGCCGCTATAACCCAGTCTCTTTAACGGATATCTCAAATCTATATGCAGCTGGTCAATTACAGCATCACGGAAACGATATTTCAAGAAAGGCAAATCAAAACAGGCTCCATTGTAAGTAATAAGGACAGAATATTTTGACAGCTCTGCTTTAACTTCATCAAGATTTATCCCGTTGATAAAAGTCTTAACACAGCTGCCATCGTATATCCCAACCATTGTTATTTCGTCAGAATAGTCCAGCCCTGTGGTCTCTATATCCAGGAAAGCAACTGAATTCTTAAACTCCGGATATGCCCTCCATGTTTCCTTTTTGGGAATGCTGGAACTAAAGAATCGATAGTTTCCTTTGTTAAGATGATACCGCGAATCCATTATGTGAGCTGCTATTGCGTCCTTCCTCCTTCCACACAGCGGCACCCTGTCAAAATCCTTGAGATAATCTCCCCAACTGAGAATATGATTCTGCCAAAGGTTTAACTCTGTTTTATAACCTATGCCCGGAATATGGATAAACGTGTTTTGCAGCATAAAAGCTATCTCACATATCAACTATCTGATTTGATTCCGCAAATATCATTTCACTCCTCTGCCATATTTATCTTTTCTTATCTGTCCTACCCTGTCCACTCCCCAAGATAACAGCATTACTACCATCCCCACAATAACAGAGGTTCCCGCTATCCCGATTAGCATGGGAATTCCTCTCGCCAGAGCAAATTTCCATAAAAAGCAAATCCCATAGCCAACCAGAATCAATACACCTAATAGCACCAAAGCCATCCCCAATCGTTTCATTTTTATACTCCCCTGTTTCTGTCTCAACACAGGCATATCCGCCAAAAAGCACCCACCTCCAGGTACGACTCCAGCTCTCAATCTACACCGTTACTTTCATTCTACCCCCACATATTTGATTTGGCAACTAAGAAAGTATCAATACCGATACTGCTTCTTTTCTTGACAAATCCTGCTTTTTTGTTAGAATGACTCCAGTTTAAAAGAAAGCACGGTTTTAAAATAGCAGAGGAATTGTTGCGGAAAAGGGAAGCTAAAAGAATATGCCAAATCAAAAAAGAAGAAAAGACGTAAGGAACCTCGCGATTATAGCGCACGTTGACCATGGGAAAACTACCCTTGTAGATGCCCTTCTCAAATATACAGGCGCCTATGAGTTTAAAGAAGGGGAGATTGCCGTAATGGACTCAAATCCTCTTGAGAAAGAAAGAGGTATTACCATTCTGTCTAAAAACGCTTCTATCCAATATAAAGGGGTACAATTCAATCTTGTTGATACACCCGGGCATGCTGATTTTGGCAGTGAGGTCGAACGTATTCTTAAGATGGTTGATGGTGTGCTTCTTCTTGTTGACGCTTCCGAAGGGCCCATGCCGCAGACTAAATTTGTTTTGAAGAAGTCACTCGAGTTACATTTAAAACCAATACTTGTGATAAATAAACTTGATCGTGCCAATGTCCGCCCGGATGAAGTGGCGGATATGACATTCGATCTTTTTTGTGAACTGAACGCTTCCGATGAACAGCTTGATTTTCCGATTGTTTACGCTTCAGGAAAGGATGGTTACGCGACTCTTGATCTTGATGAGCCAAGTGACTCTATGAAACCTCTTTTAGAGACTATCCTGCATAGGGTATTGCCGCCGATAGCTAACCCTGATCTGCCTTTTCAGATGCTGGTTACGATGCTTGATTATGACTCTTATGTCGGGCGAATCGCTATAGGGCGGGTTTTTCATGGGTCTGTCCGTGTCGGGGATCCTGTGGCGCTTGTGAAACGTGATGGAACTATTGCCGGCGGCAAAGCAACTAAGATTATGAAGTATCGTGGGCTAAGCCGCATTGAGGTCGATGAGGCTATAGCAGGAGATATTATATCAATCTCCGGGATAGAAGACGTAGAGGTGGGAGAGACACTTACGTGTATTGATGAGCCAAAAGGATTGCCTGCTATTAAGATAGATGAGCCTACAATCTCTATGAACTTTTCTCATAATACAAGCCCTCTTGCAGGCAAGGACGGAGGCAGATTTTTAACATCACGACATATGCGGGAACGTCTTGAGCATGAGGCTATGATCAATGTCGGCGTCAAGGTCGAGGAAGTTGTGGGAACTAAGCGGTTAAAGGTTTCAGGCCGCGGTGAACTGCACCTCGCTATTCTTATTGAAACAATGCGCCGCGAAGGGTATGAGATGGAAGTCTCCAAACCGCAGGTTATTTTGAAAAAAATGGGGAGTCAAACGCTCGAGCCTGTTGAAGAGGTGATAATCGAGGTGGAAAATGAATACCAGGGTGTTGTTATGCAGGCGCTTGGAGCTCGCAAGGCTCAAATGCGCGACCTAAAGACAACATCTTCGGGTGCCAGCCGTATGGAATTTGTTATTGCCTCAAGGGCATTAATTGGGTTTAGAAGTGAGTTTCTTATGATGACCCGTGGCAGCGGTATCATGTACCAAAATTTCCTTGAATATCAGACCTATAAAGGAGATATGCCTGCCCGCCAGAGTGGTGTTCTCATTTCACATGGATGCGGTGATGCAGTGGCGTATGCGCTTTATAATTTACAGGCACGTGGTGAGATTTTTGTTAAACCGGGAGAAAAGCTATATGAGGGAATGATCGTTGGTGTAAACAACAAAGGGAATGATCTTGTTGTAAACGCCTTACGTGAAAAGAAATTAACTAATATGCGCGCTGCAGGAAGCGATGACGCGATCGCACTTATACCTCCGCGGCAAATGACCCTTGAGTTTGCCCTTGAGTTTATTGAGAATGATGAAATGGTTGAGATAACTCCCAAGCATATAAGACTCCGGAAATTGCATTTAACAGAAGTAGATCGCAAGCGGGTGAGCCGCAGGGCACAATCAACCTGAAAGCCAATTATATCACAGAAGTATCCTGTCGAATTCCATTCGCGCCCTTTTGGGCAGCTTCTTGTAACGGGAAATCGTATACCTGCACTTTTCTATATCTGTTATTATTATCCTGCCATCATCTTTAACGGTTACATTCTCTCTTGTGTGTCTCACATAGAATATTTTTTCTCCGCGATCAGTAACAACGTCGAATTTCCATAAACGGTGCCCGGCTTTGATTGTCTTTATGTCAGTAATCTCAGGAATGAAATACCTGAATTTTATGTTTTCTTCTACAAGCTTCCGCTGCAGTGGAGAAAATTCCTTAAAATGTGTTATGATACCTATCTCCTCAGATTCCCTGCCTTTTTTGCGTACGACAGAAACAAAATTATCCGTATCAGAAAAAGGGAACAGCAAAACACAGTGAACATTTTCGATGACCCTTTCATCTTCAAGGGTAATATTCAACGCACCGGATTTTGACTTTTCGAATCGTATCCTATCGTGGCTCAATATATCCAATTTTGATTATCCGTCAACTTCGTTAATCCTCGAAAGCTGCTTTTGCATCATGACCAAATCATGGAATGTTCCTTTATTAGCCATAAGCTCTCCGTGTGTCCCGGCCTCAGCAACTGCCCCATCTTCAATAACCAGAATCCTGCTGCAATTGCGTAGTGTTGAAAGCCTGTGGGCAATGGCAATCGTTGTCCTGCCTCTTACGAGATTTGCGAGAGCATCCTGAATTTTCTTTTCCGTCCGGGTATCAACAGATGATGTTGCCTCATCAAAGATAAGAATCCTTGGATTTCTTAAAATCGCGCGTGCGATAGACACCCTTTGTTTTTCCCCTACTGAAAGCCTGTCTCCTCTTTCCCCGACCTCGGTGTCATAACCATCAGGCTTATTTATTATGAATTCATGTGCGTTTGCCGCAATAGATGCTTCTATTACTTCTTCCTTAGCTGCATCAGGTTTTGCATAGGCAATGTTGTCAAATATTGTTCCGTTAAACAAAAAAGTTTCTTGCAGCACGACACCGATCTGGTTCCTCAAATCAGAATATCTTATCTTGCGAATATCTATTCCATCTATGAGGATTTCCCCCTTATTCACATCATACAAGCGGCATATCAAATTGATTATAGTGCTTTTTCCTGCACCACTCCTGCCAACAAGTCCTACCATCTCATTTGCATATATTTTTACACTTAAATCTCTGACTACGGGTTTAAACTTGCTGTAACCGAATGTCACATTGCTGAATTCGATGTCCCCATTTATCTCCGGCATGCTTACTGCATCGGGCGCCTCTTTAATTTCCGGTTCTGTATCAATCACATCAAAAACCCTTTCAGCTGCTGCCAGTGAATTACTTATCATTTGGGCCATTCTCGTGAGCATGAAAACAGGCCTATAAAACATCATTAAATAGCCCGAATATGCTACGACCTCACCTACAGTCATATCTCCCGAGAACACCTGCTTTCCACCGACAAACCATACGATGACAATACCGCACATTATAAGAAAATGCAAAAATGGATGATATATACTCCATTTTTTAACCAGTTCGGTTCCCGCATCCCGATAACTGCTGCTCCTTCTATCAAACTTTTCGAGCTCCACCGGCTCCTGTCCAAAAGCTTTAATAACCCTCATCCCGGATATAGAATCATTGACCAGGGCACTCAACCCGGCGCGTCTTTGAAAAAATCTATGGAAATAGTTTCTTATGCTCGGGAAAATCATCTTCAGAAATAAAACAGTCGCTACGATAGGGATAAAAACAAATACTGTCAGCTGCGGGCTCAGTTTAAGCAAGAATATGCCAACGCCTATTAGCATAAAAATGCTTTCCATCGTAAGGGGCAAAAAATCTACGAGAAACCGTTGGAGTTCTCCCGTATCCTGATTGACTCTCGCGAGTATGGCACCTGTTTGGTGCTTATCGAAAAATGACAGAGACAGCTCTTGCAGCTTCTTATATATGCCTGCCCTTACATCATAAACTGTTCTGAACCCCATATAACCGGATAGTCTCTCCCGTATACCTCCAAAAAACAACTGTGCTGCGTATGCGATTAGCAGCACCAATGCAGCCAGCGGTAACCACCCGGCATAGACGAATTGTTCCACCCCGTCAACAAGGACAGGCTTAAGGATCTCATCTATGAATATCTTGATCATCCAGGGAGCTGCCAGCCCAAATCCGGTAGCAAGAATCATTGTCAGGAATATGAGCATGAGGAGCCTTAGATACGGCCTGGAGAAACTCAATATGCGGAAGAAGGTTTTTGTCTTCTCGGTGCATCTGGGACACCGGTTCATATCCTGCGGAATTGGTGTTGAGCATTTTTCGCATATTTCCCTGTGTAGAAACCTGTCTTTTTCTTTCAGGCTTTTCCCTTCCAAAAGATCCCTCACATCATCAGCAGCCTGACAAAAATCAGCGTTCTTAGCATCCGAATAGGAAATTACGAGGCAAGTATCTTCTCCGGTACTGATTTCTAACGCTCCCCTGCCTACCAGATTCACAACCTCTATTGCTTCTATAGAATCGAGGTCTGTCGCCGAAAGCGTATCCGCAGCCAGCCCGTCAACCGAAAAAACCAGAAGTTTCTTGCCGGTTACGACAAGCCATTCCTCTCCGTACATGCCCCTGCCGGTAATATCCGAACTGAGAGCTATGAGTATTTCCTCATCCGGGAAATTCTGCCTCAGTTTTTCTTTTAGCTTATCGGGCAATCTTTCTCTTTCCATCCCCCGCTGCTTCCTTATTGTTCCACATAAATTTATAGCTGATATTATAATAATATCAGCTTACCAATGAGGCTTCTATTGTGGTGTTTCATCAAAAGGCCAACTTACAATTGGCATCTACAGCGAATATTACATGTCATTCTGAGCGTAGCGAAGAATCTCTATAGATTCTTCGTCGCTTCACTCCTCAGAATGACAAGTTCGCTGTAAGCCGAGCTAATTGTGAAACACTACACTATGAACTTAGCGCACCTTCGGTGCGAACTCGCCCGGGAAATCTTACTCGGTCCCACTTTTTAGATATTTGAAATAGTCGCTTTCGGTTGAGAGTATGATGATACTCTTTTCCCCTAAAGTTTTCTCATAAGTCTCCAGGGTTTTCAAGAAAGAATAAAAGTCAGGATCTCTGGAGTAAGCTTCAGCATAGATCTTGATAGCTTCAGCATCTGCTTTGCCCTTAATCTCCTGCGCTTCTTTGTAGGCTTTCGAGAGTATCACTTTTTCTTCTTTTTCCTTCTTGCCGCGTATCTCCATCATCTCTCCTTCACCTTCGGAACGATACTTGGCAGCAATACGCTTTCTTTCCACAATCATGCGCTCATAGACGGCTTTTCTTACCTCTTCTACATAATTTATTCTTTTGATCCTTATATCTACCAGTTTAATCCCATATTCCAAAGCAGAAGGAATCGCCTCCTTGAGTATCAATTTCGTAATCTCATCTCTTCCTTTCTCAATCTTTGGAACCTCCGCTGATTTCTCACCTTCTATTTTTGTCATAGTCAGCATAGGGCGGTTACTCGTTCTTACTGCCTCGATTAATAGGTAGCTGGAAATCTGGTTCCTGACTGCACTATTCACGATATCATCAAGACGAGCATGAGCAGAAATTTCATTTCTAACCGTCTGGAAAAATTTCAAAGGGTCTTCTATCTTCCAGCGGGCAAAACTATCGACCCAGATATACCTTTTGTCAAGGGTGGGCATCTGAGTAGGCTTGCCATCCCATTCCAGGAGTCTTTTTTCAAAATAATTCACCTGGTGGACTACAGGTTTTTTGAAATGGAGCCCCGGTTCCTTCACCACACCTATAGGTTCCCCAAACTGTGTGACTACTACCTGAAGAGTTTCCGGGATAGTATACATTATAGAGTTTAAAAAAATCAAAACTACTACGATGCCTATACCTGCATAAATTCCCTTTCCCATTTTTTATTCCTCCCCTAACTTAAGTAAAGGCAATAGACTTTTGACTTCCTCATCAATAACATATATCTTTCCTACCCTGGGGAGTCCCTCAGCCAGAGTCTCCAGATAGAATCTTCTTCGGGTAACTTCCTTAGCACCTCTATATTCTTCCCACATACTAATAAATCTCCGGGCATCCCCCTTAGCTACATTCACCCGGTTTATAGCATATCCTTCAGCCTGCTTCATTACCAATTGGGCTTCTCCCCTTGCTCTGGGGATCACCTTGTTATACTCCTCTAAGGCTTTATTCACATATCTTTCCCTATCCTGTTGTGCGGCATTGACTTCATTGAAAGCCGGCTTTACCTGCTCCGGCGGGTTGACATCCTGCAGTTTAACTGTAACAATTTCTATCCCTGTATCATAAAGATCCAGAATCTTTTGCATTTTTTCTTGAGCTTCTATATTGACTTCTACTCTTCTGATAGTGAGAACTTCATCCACAGAAGAATCTCCGACTACCTCTCTCATAACCCCTTCGGATGTATCCCTGATAATTTTCCTCGGGTTTCGGATTCTGAAAAGAAACTTCTCCGGTTCTCTGATTTTAAACTGGATGATCCATTCCACTTCCGCCACATTCAAATCGCCGCAGAGCATCAAAGATTCCTTAGTTAATTTTCGTCCACTGTAAACAGTTTCAATCCCCGCCCTTAAGGTCTGGAATCCAAACTCTTCTTTAAAAATTCTTTCTACTTTGGGCGTCTTTACCGACTCAAACCAGAAAGGCAGCTTAGCATGAAGTCCCGGTTTGGTCATTCTCACAAATTTACCAAAACGCAAGACCACTCCTCTCTCATCAGTGCCCACCGTATAAAAGGAAGTGGCAAAAACCACGATTAGTATCACACCCAGTATTATCCAGCCGCCGTACTTAAAAGCGTTCTCCGGCGTTATCTGCGGCACTGCTCCTTTAGGATCCCATTCATTTCCGTTCATTCTTTGTCTCCTTTTTATTTATGATTCCCTGTTACGTTACCACAATCAATCATCTCTGTCCACTAGTTCTCGCAATAAAACTCGTTCTATGTCTGATTTAGAGCATTGCGGCGGGGTCAACGTCAACAATTACTTTCACTCCCCTCATCTTATGCCTGTTTTCCAATTCCTCCAATAGCGAAGCCAATGCCTGATGCAAACAAGTCACCTTTTCCCCTTTTAGAATCACCTGCCAGCGGTATTTTCCTCTTATCCTGAGAAGCGGCGCAGGAGCAGGGCCCAGGATTTCAATCCCCTTTCCCTGACTCACCTCATTAGCAGCGTCACTGACACTCCTCGCCGATAACTCGACCACATCCTCCTTTGGCCCGGCTATAGTCAGGAGGACAAGATGAGAAAAGGGCGGATAGAGAAGCTGGCGGCGGAATTCCAGTTCCTCTTTATAGAAACCTTCATAATCATGTTTTTTTGCGGCGAGTACCGCATAATGCTCAGGACTATGTGTCTGAATAATGACTTTTCCCGGAAGAGCGCCTCTCCCGGTGCGCCCGGCAACCTGCGTGAGGAGCTGAAAGGTACGTTCAGACGCCCGAAAATCAGGGAAGCTGAGCGTCGTGTCCGCCGAAATCACCCCGACAAGAGTCACTCCGGGAAAATCCAGACCCTTTGCGATCATTTGTGTCCCCAGGAGTATGTCAATTTCCCCGCGCTTGAATGCCCCGAATATCCTCATGTGGGAATCCCTGGCCGCGGTCGTATCGGAATCCATACGCTCAACACGCGCGGAAGGAAATAACTTCCTGATTTCTTTCTCCACCTGCTGAGTTCCTACACCAAGCCGCCGCATATAGCCGCCCTGACACCTGGGACAGATTTTCCGTGGTTTCTCCTCATAATTACAATAGTGACAGAGGAAATTTCCGGAGCCCGCGTGGTAGGTGAGCGATACACTGCAGCGCTTGCATCTCACCACATACCCGCATTGCCTGCACAATGAGAAGCTGGAAAAACCGCGCCTGTTGAGGAAGAGAATCACCTGTTCTTTTCTCTCAAGTCTCTTCTCAAGTTCCTGCTTCAAGTAGTGGGAAAAAATGTGTGAGCGCTCATCCCTCATGTCCACAATTTCAACACCAGGCAGAACCCTGTCATCTATCCTCTTCGTCAATGTCATCAGGCTGTACTCGCCTCTCTGAGCGTTGTAGTATGATTCAAGAGACGGAGTCGCACTCGCCAGCAATACAGGCGCTTCACTCAACTCTCCCCGCTTGATAGCCACTTCCCGAAGGTGATAGCGCGGAGATTCCATCTGCTTGTATGAATTCTCGTGTTCTTCATCCACTATGATTAGCCCCAAATCTCTCACAGGCGCAAAAATAGCGGAGCGCGGTCCGATTACGATATTTGCCTTCCCGGATTTTATTCTCTCCCAGGTCTGCCTGCGCTGGCTGTCAGTGAGATGGCTGTGCAGGAGAGCCGTTTCCTCCCCAAACCTTGCCTCGAACCGCTCTCTTGCCTGCGGGGTCAGTGAAATCTCGGGAACCAGCACGATAGCCTGTTTCCCTTTATTCAGAGTATTGACAATTGCCTGAAGGTAAATCTCAGTCTTTCCGCTTGCAGTTATCCCGTGCAGTAAGAAAACTCTGCTCTTCCCCTCTTCAATGGATTTGTTCAGCAATGTTAGAGCCTGTTTCTGCTCAGCATTCAACCTGAAAGGCTTACTTCTTTGATATGTTTCCTCTCTACCGCTGTCAATTGTCCTGCGAGGTTTCTTGGGAATCTTTCTCATGCAGGCGGGAAGAGCCGCTTTCATGACCTCACCCCACGGACAGAAGTAGTATTCGGAAAGCCATTGGGTAAGTCTCAGCATCCCTGCATCAAAACAGGGAAAGACATCCGGAACAGATTCAATAGGTTTGACGTCGGCGACTTCCGGTTTCTCAGCAAACCCCACAACATATCCGGCAATCTTTCGCTGTCCGAAGGGAACTATAACCCTTTTGCCTATAGCGATCTGACTCTGAAAACCGGCGGGGATTGAATACTGGAAGAGTTTATTTATAGGAAGCTCAACTGCTACGGATGCATATTTCATGGGATAAGGTGATAAATTAACGGGTCAGGCATGCCCGTCCCGTTAAGAAAGTTGCCAAAAAGGAAATTCCTACGGAAGCAATCCCTTCAACCACCGGTGGTATTTGACGGCTGTCTTATCGCCCGGATTTGCTTCAACTATTCGTCCCCATTCCTCAAACGATTCCCTGAGCCGGCCGCTTCTCTGATAGGAATGAGCCAGCATACGGTTGATATAGGCAGGATGCTCCAGTTTGACTGCCTCCTCAAAATACTCTGCGGCGAGTTGGTAATTCCCTACTTTCTCGAAATAGATCCAGCCCAATTCAAAATAGAGATCATACTTATGAGGATTATTGGCAATTCCCTCTTTGAGAAACTCGATGCCTGCGCTGACAAATTCCAGGGCTTTTTCTTCCGAACAGTCAATCACATAGCGCACGTTATAAGCAAGATGCCAGCCGCCAATCCTATAGACCAGTATGTAGTGAGGGTCAAGCCACGTTATGCTCCTGAAAAGCGGAACGAGTTTGAGGTACTCCCTGTTCCAGAAATACTCGTTGGCGACAAGCCACAACCCGTCTGCAACCACGTCCGCAAATCCGAGGAGCGTCGGTCCCGCAAACCTGCCTTCAAGGACCAGACGGCGTGCACCAATCCCGGCTTTCTCCCTCTCAACGTCAATACTCCATGAAGTCACGTAGACAGCAACGAGTAGAATCAGGATAATGACAACAAGTTTCATTTCAAATACTTCTCCCAAGACTGAAGTTTTGAAGCGACTTTCGTTCAAATTTCTTTCTTCTTGAAGACAACAATTGCCACTATAAGGAAAATTGCAGTATACTCAAGACAATAAAGAGTTGTTTTGAAAATTACCTCTGCCGGGATGGGAATATCATGTATAACCGCATTTCTTATGTTGAACTTCTCCAGATTCGGAAGCACTCTGTAGAAAGTCTCCAGTAAAGCCTTCACGAACGCAGTGCCAGCCCGTTTTGACAGAAGCCCCACATACCCGGTCAGGTGCCCGACGATATAAACAAAGCCTGTGAAAGCCGCTGAAATTATGCCGGTGGTCAAAGATGAGAACATTGTGGCTATTGCCGTAACCAGGGTAAGCTCGAGGAAGGTGAAATATATTGCTTTCCACAGGATAGAATTCACTTCGAGTTCTTTCGTATAGAGCACTACGAGAAATACGGTGCTCATGATTAGCAGGTTCAAGGCTACAACCATCAGCACACCAAAGAATTTGCCCAATATGAATTCATACCTCCGCACGGGCTTTGCCAGCACGTCGCGGACCGTCTTCCTCTCCAGTTCCGTTGATATCTCACTCGATGCAAGAAAGAGAGCCACCAATATCCCGAAAAGCGAAATAGCTGCCAGGCTTATGTCTTTTATTATCTTTACTTCCTCCTCGACACTCAAGAAGGCAAAAAGGTGGGATGTGGCAATGATTACAAGAGAGATCAAGAAAAGCAGCATAAACACTTTCTTCCGCACTGACTTGCGGAAACTGTTAAGGGCAATAAAGATAATTTTCACTCGTTTCCTCCTTCCACAATTTCAATAAAAAGATCCTCGAGAGTCTGCTGTTTCGGAGAAAGCAGCTCATCCAAACTTCCGAGTTTAAGAAGTTTCCCCTCATGCATTATACCAATCCTGCTGCTTATTCGCTCCATTTCCGAAAGGAGATGAGAACACAAAAATACGGTCTTGCCCTCTTCCTTAAGACGCACAAGAAGATTTCTGACTTCCCTTCTGCCGATCGGATCCAAACCGGACGTCGGCTCATCCATAAAAAGCACATCCGGGTCATTGATGAGACTTTCCGCAATCGCAACCCGCTACCGCATTCCCTTCGACAAATCGCTGAGTTTCCTCTTCCTCGCCTCTCTCCCTAAACCCACGACCTCCAGCAGTTCATCGATCTTTTTGTTCCTTTCGCGCTTGCTCAGACCGAAAAGCGCCCCGTAGAAATGAAGCATCTCTTCAACATTCAGATACTCACAGGTCGCAGGAAACTCCGAAAGTGAGCTTATCCGCCTTTTGACTCCCACCTTCCCGATTCTTTGCCCCAGCACCCACGCCTTCCCGCTGGTCGGAAACACAAACCCCAGCAGCATGTTTAGCGTCGTGGTCTTGCCCGCTCCGTTGGGTCCCAGCAGACCGAAAATTTCCCCCTTTTCAATCTCCAGATTCAGACTGTCAACTGCCTTGAATTTCTTCCCTCCGTAAATCCTGTATTCCTTTGTGAGACCATCAATTCTTATGTGCGATGCCATTATGCAGTTTCCTCCCCAAGTTCCACATTCCAATACGACACGTCAATGAAATGTCTCCAGCTCTCGTGCATGTGCGACCCGAACCTGATGAGCACAAAAGTCTGCCACCTTGGTTTACGCGGCTGGCAAATAAGCCTGAGACCCATCTCACTCAAAAGTCTCCCTCCCTTCAGGGTATTACACGGCACACAGGAACAGACAATATTCTCCCATGTGGTTTTGCCGCCGCGCGCCAGCGGAACGACGTGGTCAAGTGTCAGGTCTTTTGTTTCAAATCTCTTTCCGCAATATTGACAGCGCCTGCCATAGCCTGTTCAGAACCAAGACATTCGCATTCAGCATATGCCCACACCCCTGCCAATCACTTCTTTTCCTCTTCCAAACTCACATCGTCAATCCACAAAACCCCTTTTCCTCTTAGAACGAACTTGAACTCGCAGTGCTTTTTCTCGCCCAACTTCTTCCGGGTATCCTCATCTTTTATTTTCGGCATTTTGGGAAGTTTGAAAGTTCCCGACACCTTCCTCCATGAACCCTCTACACTGAAATCTTTTGATGCCTTCCACGCGCCCTCAAGAACTCTATATGTCCTCACACCATCAATTACTGCCCTCTCCCTGGTTTCGTTAT
>JAUVJM010000079.1 GCA_030596585.1 bacterium | reverse complement strand
GGGACATTATTCGTCTTATTCCCCGCAGTCAGGAAGTGTACGTGGGGTGTGTTTCGAAAGATAAGGGGAAGGATGTAAGAAGTATCTGTAGTGTTGGCTGTTTTGGATGCGGGTTGTGTGCGAAGGCGGCGGTTGATGGGGCAATTATTATGGATGGGAATCTGCCGGAGATTCAATCGGGTGATATGGAGAAAATCGCAAATGCGGTTGAGAAGTGTCCGGCAAAGGTTTTTGTTATGAGAGGTAAGGAGATTCTTCGGGCTTCGCCCTCAGAATGACAGGAATGGCTGACCACTGACCACTGACGATTGTATTTTAAAAATGTATCCAATCTTTCTTAAACTCGGGGCAGTTACGATTCGGTTCTATGGGATAATGATGGCGGCTGCTTTCATTGCTGCCATTTATATTGGCAGAAAAGAATGCGTGAGAAAGGGGTTTAGCCCTGAGTGTATGGTTGACTTTGCCTCCTATGCGGTTATCAGCGGCATTGTGGGAGCAAGGCTATACTATGCGGCGCTTAATATTGGATACTTTTGGGGACAGCCTCTGGATATCATAAAACTGTGGCAGGGGGGACTTGCTTTTCACGGCGGGATTTTGGGAGGGTTTCTTGCCGGAATATGGTTTACCGCAAGGAGGAAGATACCTTTCTGGAAATTCGCGGATACTGTAGCTCCGGGTCTTATACTGGCGCAGGCTATCGGGAGGGCAGGCTGTTTTCTGAATGGGTGTTGTTATGGACGGGAAACTACTGTCCCGTGGGCTGTTACGTTCAGGCATCCTGAATCGTCGGCTCTTCTGAATGTGCCTTTGCATCCCACCCAGCTTTATGAAATGGCGGGGAATCTCGGAATATTCTTTTTTCTCTGGGGCATAAGGAAGAAAAAAATGCCTGACGGATACGTGTTTTTGTTGTATGCTATTACCTATTCCGGATTGAGGTTTGGAATAGAGTTTTTCCGGGCCGACTCGATGTATCCGGGAGGGTTGAACCTGGCATGGGCACATGTGATGGCGGTTGTTACCGTTATGGCTGCATTAGTATGTATGAAGAAGTGTCATTGTAAGTGTCATCCTGAGCGGAGCGAAGGATCTGCTTAAATCGAGGACGGGAGAGAGATTCTTCGGGCTTCGCCCTCAGAATGACAAGATGGGCTCAGAATGAGAATAGGCATACGCAGAAATTAAAGCCGCTGTGTGTAAAAAAAAGGGTAGCTGTTCACGGCTAAAGAGTGAACTCCGTTTATTCTTCGAGTAAGCGGAAGCGCATCGAGAAGATAGGTTCTCGACAAGCTCGAACAATAACTCGCAACCGTGAACGGTTACAAAAAAGGAGTAAGAAAATTGGCAAAGGAAAAAGTAATTAAGAAGAGGAGCAGGAAAACCGGCGGGTCGGCGGGGAAAGGGCGCAAAGTTCCGGCGGGGCAGACTATCGTCACGAAAGGACAAAGGATATGTCTCCGGATATTGGTTCTCCTGATTGCCATCTCTGTCGCGGCGGGGATTTTCCTGAGAGTTGGTATTGCAAGAAAGCTTACCGCCGATTTGGAGAAAGCGGAGGCTCTCTGTGTGGAAAAGAAGTACGACGACGCCCTGCAGATGTTTGAGAGGATGCAGGGAAAATATCCGCGGTTTCGGAAGGTGGCAGTTAGCTATTTGCACGGGATATGCCTGAGTAATTTAGAGCGTGTTGAGGAGGCAGAGGTTCTGTGGAAAAGGGTGGCTGGAAGTAAGCCTGATGAGAAATATTATCCGGCGAGCTTGTACCAGCTGGCGCGTATCCTGGAGATTGATGGGCAGTATGATAAAGCTATTGGTGAGTATGAAAGAATGCTGTCTGAGTTCGAAGGTTCCGACATCGTTCCCGAAATAATGCTGAGCCTTGGCAATTGTTATGAGCAGATCAGGAAGTGGAAGGATGCAAGGGAAAGGTATGAAGTGGTGCTTTCATCCTGGCAGGAAGGCTCTCTGGCTATCAGGGCGAAGAAGAAGCTGGGGGACTTGAACATGAAGCTTATTTTTTCTCCGTATGTGACGGAAGACAGCATCGAGTATGAAGCGAAAGCGGGCGATACACTCGAGAAGATTGCGAATGAGCATAATACTACTGTCAGTCTCATAAGAAAGGCAAACGGGCTTGAAAGGAAAATACTTCCGTTGGGGAAACGGCTGGTAATTACACCCGGCGGCTTTGAGATTTCCGTAGATGCGGATAGGAATATCCTCACTTTGAAATTGAATGGCAGGTTTTTCAAGGAATATTCTGTCGGGACAGGTAAATTCGGATGCACGCCGATCGGCAAATTCAAAATTGTTAGCAAGCAAATCAAACCCGTCTGGTATGCTGAGGATGGCGTGTTTCCCTACGGGCATTCCAGGAACATACTCGGCTCGCGGTGGATGGGATTGGATAAGACGGGATATGGTATCCACGGCACCACACAGCCGGAGACGGTGGGAAAACATGCCTCGGCGGGCTGTATCCGGATGCATAACGAGGATGTAGAGGAATTGTACGTACTGGCAACCGTGGGGACGTCCGTGGTTATTGCGGGGACGAGTGTTGAAAATTAGGAATTAAGAATTACGAATTATACGGAGTCGCATAGGTGAAAATTAGGAATTACGAATTGAGATATATTGTATGTCATTCCGCACTTGATGCGGAATCCAGGATTCCAGCACGACTGTGGCGTTTCTGGATTCCCGCCTGCGCGGGAATGACAATATCCACTACATTTGGAGAAGAGCCATAGGTTTTTCGTGATTCGTAATTTGAAATTCGTAATTGTATTTTCAGGGATTCTGCTTGTACTTCCCTTCTCTCTTCTGAATCTTGAGTGGGTTGTCTGGTTTGCCCTTGTGCCCCTCCTTATTGCGACGCTGAGAGTCAACGCGCGCGATTCTTTTGTGTTGGGGTATCTGTGCGGCGTCGTTTGGAATACCGGATCGCTTTTCTGGATGCACGTGTACGACCCCCTGGTTTTGCCGCTTGTGGTTCTTATCCTGTCCTTTTATCCTGCACTTTTCTGTCTCGGGCTAAATGTATTTTGCAGGGGTCGGATTCATCCGACTCAGAACGATTTAGTGAACCAGGCATCATTGCGAGGAATGAAATCCCAAAGCAATCTCAGCTTTTTGGATTGCTGCGTCGTCCCGAACGCCTTCGGGACTTCTCGCAATGACAGAATGATGTGGGCGGCTCCGCTTCTGTGGGTGTCGCTCGAATACGTTCGCAGTCTCGGTTTTCTCGGATTCCCGTGGAACAGTTTGGGGTATTCGCAGTACAGACAGATTTCCGTTATTCAGATGGCAGAGTTTACGGGTGTTTTCGGGGTGAGTTTCCTTATTGTATTCGTGAACAGCGGGATTGCTTCTGTCATAATCAACCTGCGCAGACACATAGGGGTGTCCACGAGGTGTAAGTTCAGTGAACCCCGCAAAGAATTATTGTTCGAGCCTGTCAAGAACCTATCTTCTCGATGCGCTTTTGCTTACTCGAAGAATAAAGGGGTTTTTTACGCGTCTAAGATTATAGCGATAGTTTGTGTCGTCCTGGGGCTCTGGTTGTTGTGGGGAAACTATGCTCTCAAAAAGCCTTCCCGTGAGGAAGGAGAGCCTCTCCGGGCGGTTCTGATCCAGGGGAATTTTGGCACGGATTGTTACTGGGGGGATAATTCTGCGGACATAATGGGGCGTTTGTCTGCTCTCAGCCTTGGGTCGGCAGTGTCGGGACCGGATTTGATAATCTGGGCGGAAACCGCCATCGGCGAGAATCCGGAAACTGCTTTTGCTGTGAATTCAAGGCTCAGGATGGAGATTTCCCGTATGCTGTCAGAGACGGGAGCATGCCTGCTTACCGGAGCTCAGTACAACTGCGGCGGAAGGGATTATAACAGCGTCTTCCTGATTTCGCCGGCGTGTGAAGTGATTGACAGGTATGACAAGATGCATCTCGTGCCTGCGGCGGAATATTTCCCGTTCTGGAGACATACCGGACCGATTGAATATTTGTTGAGGAACGCCGGAGATTTTACGCCGGGAGTGCGGCGGACTATTTTTGAAATTCCGGAGGGCGTGTCCGCGGCTGCGGATGGGACTGTGCGTGAGGAGAATACAACAAGTGTGCAGGCAGCGGACCAGCAGGAGACAGACAGGGGACAGGCAGAGGCGAGACAGAAAAAAGTGAGGTTTGGTGTCTTAATATGTTTCGAAGGGATATTCGGAGATTCTACGCGCAAATTTGTGAAGGATGGGGCGGAGTTTCTCGTCAATATTACGAATGATGTCTGGTCGGGGAGTGAGACGTCTCATCACCAGCATGCGGCTATCGCGAGCTTCCGGGCGGTGGAGAACCGTGTTTATTTGCTCAGGCTGGGTAATTCCGGGATATCCCGGGTGATTAATCCGTATGGCATAGTAGAAAAGGAACTTGGTGCGTATAGAAGCGGTGTTCTGGCGGGGGAGGTTTTTCCTGTATCAGGACAGACGTTTTACACGCGCCACGGAGACGTTTTTGCCAGGGTTGTGCTTGCCCTCACTTCCCTGCTCTTTTTTTGCTTTGGTGTTACAAAGAACTTTGTGAAAATTACTGCTTGCCTGTCATTCCCGCGAAAGCGGGAATCCAGAGAGCTTCGGAAACTGTGAAACAATACTATGTCTACATATTGGCAAGTAAGAGAAATGGGACTTTGTATATAGGGGTGACGAGCGATTTACTGAAAAGGATATACGAACATAAGAATGATCTGGTCGATGGATTCACCAAGGAATATCGTGTCCACCGTCTTGTCTATTACGAAGAAACTGATGATGCTAACAGTGCCATTTTGCGAGAGAAACAGATGAAAAAATGGAATAGGCAGTGGAAGATGGAATTAATTGAAAAATTTAACCCTGAGTGGAAGGACTTGTATAAAGACCTGCTTGGGTAATTTGTTTAGTGAATTTTCTGGATTCCCGCTTTCGCGGGAATGACAGGGGGGGCTCAGAATGACAAAAGGGCGCGGGAATGACAGTTCTATTTCCTTTTCTTTCTTCGGAAGAAGGATTCGACTTTTTTGATGGCGCAGTATTCCCCGCACATTGTACACACGTCGCTGGTTCCCGGCAGGCTTTCCCGACGGTATTTCCGTGCTTTCACGGGGTCAAGAGCAAGCTTCAATTGCTGTGTCCAGTTTCTGTCCTCGCGCATTTTTGAGAGCTTCATATCGAGCTGGCAGGCTCCATGCACTCCCTTCGCGATGTCGGCGGCATGAGCGGCAATCCTTGTGGCGATTACTCCATCCCTTACATCCTCTACCGTAGGAAGTCTCAGGTGTTCGGAGGGGGTTACGTAACAGAGAAAGTCGGCTCCAGCGGCAGCAGCAATTGCACCCCCTATTGCGGCAGTTATGTGGTCATACCCCGGTGCTATGTCGGTTACAATAGGACCGAGCACGTAGAACGGCGCCCCGTGACAGAGCGATTTCTCGAGAAGCACGTTTGCCTCAACTTGATGGATGGGAATGTGCCCGGGACCTTCGACCATTACCTGCACCTCCGCATCCAGCGCTCTCTGCGCAAGCTCCCCGAGAAATATTAACTCCTGAATCTGGCCCCTGTCCGTAGAATCGGCAATGCATCCCGGTCTCATACCGTCGCCAAGACTCAGCACCGTGTCATATTTCCCGGCTATTTCGAGAAGGCGGTCAAAGTCTTCATAAAGCGGGTTTTCCCTGCCATTGTATATCATCCATTCGACGAGAAATGCACCGCCGCGGCTTACGACGTTTGTGATTCGCCCTTCTTTTCTAACGTGTTCAAGAGCTTCTCTGGTCAGCCCGCAGTGGACGGTGAGAAAATCCACGCCTTCGGCGGCTTGTTTCTCTATTATGGCAAATATGTCGTCCTTGTCCATTTTCGTAAGCGCTTTTTTCTTTCTTACGGTTTCGACAGCGGCTTGATAAATCGGGACGGTCCCAAGGGGAAGAGCGCAATGCTCGAGGATTTTCCTTCTGGTTCTGTCGAGGTTTCCGCCCGTGCTCAGATCCATAACGGTGTCGGTTCCTGAGTCCACGGCGGCTTTTAGTTTCCTTAGCTCTTCTCTGAGCACAGTCCTGTCCTGCGACGTTCCGATGTTTGTGTTGACCTTTGTTTTGAGACCTTTCCCGATTCCTGTGGGAGAGACTCCCTTGTGTCTGCGGTTGGCGAGGATTATGACGGTTCCCTCGG
>JAUVJM010000056.1 GCA_030596585.1 bacterium | reverse complement strand
ATCTCGGGAACCGCCGCAAGAAAATTTTCACTGATTTTAGTTTCTATGTCTTGTATAATATACGGGAAGGATTCAATCAAGGATGCAGATAAGAGTGGCAAGCATCCATTTGGGCTAAATTTGGAGAAGAGCCGAAGTTAATTACTCACAGGAATCTATGTAGATTTTTCGTCTTTTGATGTTATGAAGAAATTAGAAAAAGGACTCGGTTTTCTTGACATCTTCTGCATTGCGACGGGGGCAATGATAAGTTCCGGTCTCTTCGTTCTTCCTTCGCTTGCTTATCAGAAATGCGGTCCGGGTGTATTTTTTGCCTACGTCCTGGCCGGGATTTTTGTCCTCCCTGCAATGCTGAGCAAGGCAGAACTCTCCACCGCGATGCCGAAATCAGGGGGAACTTACTTCTTCATTGATAGAAGCCTTGGTCCTCCAATGGGAACTCTTGGCGGGATTTCGAACTGGTTTTCCTTAAGCCTGAAGAGCGCATTCGCACTCATAGGTCTTGGTGTATTCTTTGAGTTGTCGTTCCCCGGCATATCTTATTTCCATGTAAAGCTTATAGCTTGCGGACTCCTCTTTCTCTTTGTCTGCTTGAATATTTTTGGAGCGAAGGAGGCAGGAAGGATGCAGGTTGGGATGGTTCTTGTCCTTTTGAGCTTACTCCTTTTGTATATAGCAGTGGGGTTGCCGAAAGTACAGGCGGAGAGGTTTTTCCCCGTGGTTCCGGATAATCTCGGGGTTCTGTTCTCGACGGTAGGATTTGTATTCATCTCTTATGGAGGACTTACAAAAATAGCGAGCGTCGCTGAGGAAGTGAAGAATCCGTCAAAGACCATCCCACTGGCTATGGTTGCCTCATGGCTCGTAACAGGGTTATTCTACGGGGCAGTGGTTTTTGTCACTATCGGTCTGCTTGAGCCCGGGACTATGATGTCCACTCACACGCCGCTTTCTTTAGGAGCAAAAGCCGCTGCCGGGATTCCCGGGCTGATTCTTCTTTCCTTTGCAGGTATCCTCGCCTTCATATCAACAGCAAATGCCGGGATTCTTGCCGCTTCCCGCAATCCAATGGCGATGGCAAGAGACGGCCTGTTTCCGGCTTTTTTCAGCAGGATAAATTCAAGGTTCAGGACGCCGCACTACTCAATAATCTTCACAGGCGTTTTTATGTTAATCGTCATATTGTTTCTTGACCTGGAGCATCTTGTGGAGGTTGCCTCAGCGCTGATGATTTTCCTGTTTCTTCTCGTCAATCTCTCCGTAATCATCATGCGATGTGGTAGGATCCCGAACTACCGCCCGGAGTTCAGAGCGCCGCTCTATCCGTGGATGCAAATCTTCGGTGTTGGAGGTTGTTTCTTCCTCTTACTAAAAATTGGATTATTTCCGCTTCTTATCACTATCTCTTTCCTCTTTGGGGCATTGCTCTGGTACTGGATATATGCCCGCCCGAGGGTATCCAGGGAATCCGGCGTTGTCTATGTAGTTCAACGCCTTCTGTCTAAACGGCTCTCCAGGGGTATGCTTAGAAAAGAGTTGAGAGAAATAATCAGGGAAAGGGACGAAATCGTTGAAGACAGGTTCGATGTGCTCATCCGCGATGCCCGGATTCTTGACATTGAGGAAAGCATGAAACTGGATGAATTTTTCCGGAAGGTCTCCCGGGCTCTAAGCAAAAGGATCGGTATGAAGGAGGAGACGTTTTATAACCTACTATGGGAGAGAGAAAGGGAGTCATCCACAGTTGTTGCTTCCGGGCTGGCGATACCTCACATAGTTATTCCGGGTGAGGGAAAGTTTGGTATTCTCCTGGCAAGGTGTAAAGATGGGATAGTTTTTGATGAGCAGACTCCTTCGGTAAATACGGTGTTTGTCCTTCTCGGGACGAAGGAGGAACGCAACTTCCACCTTAAGGCACTGGCGGCTATTGCCCAGATTGCTCAGGATCCCGAGTTTGAGAAAAGCTGGTTTGCGGCAAAGAGTATTGACGAGCTAAGAGATGCAGTACTTCTTGGCAAGAGGAAAAGAGAATAGAAATTGCCAACCGCCAGCACGATTTTTCTGGATTGCCTGAAGGGGCAGTGTTATAGTGAGACCACTGTATTTGGGAGGGGAGGTGAAGTTAATGGCGGAGCAGGCGTATTGCGTTAAGTGCAAAGCCAAGAGGGATATGGTTGATGCAGAGAGAGTAACCATGAAGAATGGTAGACCTGCGATGAAGGGGAAGTGTCCCACTTGCGGGACAGGGATGTATAAAATATTGTCGAAGTCAGCGTAATTCTTTGAGGGACGAATTAGCTTCTAAGCCTGCACGGGATTTTTCTGTCTTTGCGTCGGCCTTTCGACGGAATCGATTCTTCGGTTTGCTGATGGGGAAATTCCGGTCGGTGACATAACGAAGGCAGTTAGATTTTTTAGGGATTTTGACATTTTTAGATTGTAAGCCACAGGCTAAACCATGAAAAAGTTTGGCGTTTGTATGTGGTGGTGGGCGTAGCTCAGTTGGTTAGAGCACCAGGTTGTGGCCCTGGGGGCCGGGGGTTCGAATCCCCTCGCTCACCCCAGTGATACCAATTCGAACCTTAGTCATATAGCAGAGCGTTCTTTGGATAACATTAAGTAGTTTGTCATTGTGAGCGGTAGCGAAGCAATCTCAACCACCTTATTTATAATTCCACAAAAATCCTCTTTTTCTTCAGACGTAGGCTCCAGCAGTATAGTCGCAATTTAGTTGCTTTTTCTGCTAATTGTTGGTATAAATAAATCCGGCAGGCAGGAGCGAAGTGTGTACTGGGAGGAGGAGTTGAGATGAAACCTAAAACCATCATTATTTCGGTCTTAGCTGTTCTGTGTTTGATTATTCTCATCCAGAATACGCAGATCATTATCTTGCGGCTTTTTTTCTGGAAAGTGAGTATGTCTCAGATTGTTCTCATGATCCTGACAATGCTGACCGGTTTTCTTCTCGGGGTTGGAATTGCCAGATCAAAGAAGAGCAAGTAGTTGCCAGATGATTCTTCTCGTAAGTTCATTGTATAGGAATTTCCTTTTTGCGCAGCTTTATTAGCGGGACGGGCATGCCCGTCCCCTACAGAATTGTTTGTTTTTTCAGACGTAGGGGTCAGGCATGCCTGACCCGTTAATTTAAGTGACATTCGCCTTTTGTCATTCT
This sequence comes from bacterium, assembly GCA_030596585.1. Lineage (GTDB taxonomy): Bacteria > NPL-UPA2 > JAUVJM01 > JAUVJM01 > JAUVJM01 > JAUVJM01. Next base: position 5,363 of record JAUVJM010000056.1, on the reverse strand, counting down.
GACCTCGAAAGCATTCGCGGGTGGAAATCTCTATCGACCAACAGGTTGTCCGTATTTGCAACTGGCCAATTCATCGGGCTTTCCGGGAAGACAAGACCTCATGCAGGAAATTGACATAGTAATAATCGGGGCCGGCGTGATTGGTTTGGCGGTTTCTCACTATCTTTCCTCCGGTTCCGCGAAAGATATAGTCGTAGTCGAAAAGAATAGTTCTTTCGGGCAGGAGACAAGTTCAAGAAATTCAGAAGTAATCCATGCCGGGATATATTATCCCCGGGATTCTCTCAAGGCAAAGACGAGTATTCGGGGAAAGCATCTTCTCTATGAGCTCTGTTCTGAGTGCGGTATTCCCCACAAGAGAATAGGAAAACTCCTTGTCGCTTCTGACAATGAATCTGCCGGGAAACTTGAAACAATATACGGAAATGCTCTTGAGTGCGGTGTGAAGAGCCTGAGATTTCTTGAAAAAGAAGAAACGAGGGAACTGGAGCCGGATATTAAAGCGGAATCCGTTCTTTTTTCTCCGGATTCAGGAATAATAGACTCACACAGTCTGATGAAGTTCTTGTACCAGAGTGCAAAGCAGAGAAAAGTTGATTTCGCTTTTTCCGTGGAGGTTATCGGTATCAACAGAAATAAAGACTTCTATGAAGTTGCAGCGAGAGAACCGGGCGGTGATATTTTTTCTTTCCGCACAGGGGCAGTTGTCAACTGCGCGGGTCTGAATTCTGATGGAATAGCGGAGATGGTTGGAATGGATGCGGAGAAGCATCGTTACCGGATTCATTATTGCAAGGGGCAGTATTTCAGGATATCAGACCCGGGACGGTTTTCGATAAATCATCTCATCTATCCTCCCCCCACCGAGCTGGGTCTTGGTATTCATATCACTCCCGATTTAGCGGGTGGCTTGAGAGTGGGACCGGATGCGAAATATGTGGCGGAGATTGACTATGACATAGATGAAAAGGATAAAGAAATTTTTTGCGATTCCGTAAGGAAGTTCCTGCCAGGTCTTCGGCAGGAGGATATGATTCCCGATACTGCCGGAATAAGACCCAGGTTGAAGGGGGAGAGAGACGGCTTCAGGGATTTCATAATCAGGAACGAGAGTGAGCAAGGTTTCCCTAACTTCGTGAATCTTATTGGTATTGATTCTCCCGGTTTAACGAGCTGTCTTGCTATCGCTGAACTTGTGGTGAAGGAATTAAGAATTTCCCAATTGAACAATGGAGGAGGTCATGGCTAAATTATTCGGTGAAGAATTTACGCGGGAAAGATTGATGAAGAGAATCGGTGACGTTTCGCAGGTTGGGGGAGTGAAGGTATCTGAACTGAAAGACGGCCGCGAAAAGGGTATGGAGATGATAGAGTTTCGTACGGGAAGTGGTTTCAATTTCAGAGTTCTCCCTGGAAGGTGTATGGATATTTCTCTTGCCGAATACAATGGTATTCCCCTTTGCTGGCGCTCTCCAACGGGAGAAGTTGCGCCTGAATACTATGAGGAGCGAGGGCTTGGCTGGCTTCGCAGTTTTTACGGTGGGCTGCTTGTCACCTGCGGCTTGCGCCAGATAGGACAGCCATGTGAGGATGAGGGCGAAGAACTTGGACTACACGGAAGGATTTCCAATATTCGCGCAGAGAATGTTTCGGCAGACGGTGAATGGCGGGGAGATGACTATGTGATGTGGGCAGCGGGGAGAATGGCGGAGGCAGCGGTTTTTGGCGAGAATCTTTGCCTCAGACGGCGAATAGAAAGCCGTCTCGGTGATATGTGTTTTACCGTTCATGACATTGTAGAAAACCTGGGGCATGAGACTGTCCCTCATATGATGCTCTACCATATAAATGGGGGGTTCCCTGTTGTGGACGAAGGCTCAGAGTTGATTTCTGCTTCCCTTAAAGCAGTTCCCAGGGGTGAGGAGGCTGAGAAAGAAAAGGAGCAGTATAACAAATTTCTTCCACCAACTCCCGGGTTCAAGGAGAGGTGTTATTATCATGATATCCAGCCTGATGAAGAAGGAATAATAACTGTTGCGCTTGCTAATAAGAGATTTGGAAATGGGCAGGGTTTTGGCTTTTATGTATCCTATCCCAAGAAAGAACTTCCTCATTTTGTTGAATGGAAGATGAATGGGGAAGGAACGTATGTTGTCGGGGTTGAACCGGGCAATGCTCTTGTCGAGGGAAGGAGCGTGGAGAGGAAAGAGGGAAGACTTCAGTTCCTTGAGCCGGGTGAGAAGAGTGAGTACCATCTCACAATCGGTGTTCTTCCGTCTAATAAAGAAATCTCAGCTCTTGAAGAGAGAACCGCCCGTTTGAGCAAATAAAGAGAGCCGATTACAGCGGCCGGGCAGCTGCTGAAGACGATTTTTCTCTTGCTTCTATAATATCCATTTGATATATTGAGAGTTAAGGAGGAACATCCGATGATAGGGAAAGCCATCAGAATGGAGCGGATTCTGGACCGCAACTCAGGCAAGACAGTGATAGTTCCTATGGACCACGGAATCACGATGGGGCCGATAAAAGGGCTCGAGAACATGAGAGATACAATCGGGAAAATGGTGGATGGGGGGGCAAATGCAATTGTTCTTCACAAAGGGATTGTAAAGGCGGGGCATCGCGGCAGAGGCAAAGATGTGGGATTGATTATGCATCTCTCGGGCAGCACCAGTATGAGCCCGGAACCCAATACGAAAGTTCCTGTCTGCACCGTCGAGGAGGCAATAAAGCTGGGGGCTGATGCCATCTCGGTGCACGTAAATCTGGGAACTGAGGGTGATACCCTGATGCTTGCCTTCCTCGGAGAAGTTTCCAACCAGTGCCAGAATTGGGGAATGCCTCTTCTTGCGATGATATATGCACGGGGGAGGAAAGTGGCAAATGAGTTTGATGTAAAAGTTGTGAAACATGCCGCCAGGGTTGGAGCTGAACTTGGTGCGGATATTGTGAAGGTGAACTACACCGGGAGTCCCGAGAGTTTCCGTGAAGTAGTTGATGGTTGTCCGGTTCCTGTCGTTATCGCGGGCGGGGAGAAGGTGGAAACGGATGATGACCTTTTCCGGATGGTAACCGGTGCAATGGAAGCGGGTGCGGCTGGAGTCTCGATCGGGCGGAATGTTTTTCAGCATGCCCATCCCGAAGAAATCGTCACCGCCATTGGCAGACTGGTGCATGAAGGCGTTGCTCCGGAGGCAGCAAAAGAGGCTGGTGCAGAATGAAAAGTGTGTGGGTAAGAGTTGTTCCCTGGGATAAGCAGAAGGCTATTTCGTCTCTTGAAAGTGGTGTTGATGCTCTGATAGTGCCGGAGGGGTTCAGCGCCAAGGTGAAGGAGCTCGGAATTATAAAGACTGTTGCCAGTGATGGGGACATAAAGCTTGGGGAAGAAGTCGTTGAGTTTGAGATAAAAAACAAGCAGGATGAAGAAAAAGCGCTGAAGTTGAGTCGGTCCAAGATGCTAATTCTTAGGATGAAGGACTGGACCATCATTCCTCTTGAGAACCTCATCGCTCAGACGGAAGGGTTGATGGTTGAAGTGGACAGCGCTGCTGAAGCAAGGACAGCCGTGCAGGCTCTGGAAAAGGGAGTCGATGGGGTGGTCCTTGATACTTCCGACGCAAACGAAATCAGGAAGGTGGTGCAGGTTGTCAAAGGGAGTTCCGGCGAGGTGGGATTGGGCGTTGTGCGTATTGTCAAGACCGATCCCCTGGGAATGGGCGATAGGGTATGCATTGATACCTGCACGAACATGCGTTCCGGAGAAGGAATCCTCGTGGGCAACACCAGCGATGCTATGTTTCTGGTTCATTCGGAGAGTATTGAAAATCCCTATGTGGAACCGAGACCTTTCCGGGTCAATGCGGGTGCTGTCCATGCATACACTCTCGTACCGGGAGGGAAAACGAAATATCTTTCCGAACTGAGGGCGGGGAGCGAAGCTCTGGTGGTTAACGGTAAGGGAGAGACACAGATTGTGGTGGTTGGCAGGATAAAGGTGGAAAGAAGACCCCTGATGCTGGTTGAAGGCGAGTTTGCGGAAGGAAAGAGGGTATCCCTGGTTTTGCAGAATGCAGATACTATCAGGCTGGTTGGGAAAGATGGGGAAGCTATTTCTGTAGTTGATTTGAAGAAGGATAGTGAAGTGATGGGTTATTCAGCCGAGGGGGGGAGACATTTCGGCATAAAGGTTGACGAAACCATAGTAGAAAAATGACAGGAGAGGTCAAATGGCAGCGAGCAAGTGTATAAATCACGATTACCGTGATGCTGTTGGCAGATGCAGACAGTGCCACAAACCTCTGTGTGGAGAATGTCAACTTGTTACAGAGGAAGGGGTTTTTTGCGGCGAGGAGTGCTATGAGAAGACAAAAGCCTTCCACGCGCGTGTCGCGGCGATGGAGCAGTCGGAGAAACCCAAAAGGAAATTGCCCGCAGGTTTGGGCTGCCTTCTTAAGCTGGCAGTATTTGTGCTGATTGTAGTGCTTGCACTTTACTTCTTCCTCGGAATTGACAGCATTGATAGCTTTCTTGAGTTGATCTCGAAGCTCAAAGGGAAATTGCTGCCGCGGTAGTTTAGGCAAATCCCGGGAGGCATATGACCATGAAAAAGCTATTTGTATTCCTGCTTGTTGCGTTACTCGTTTTTTTGTTTACACCACACTCAATCAGAATTTTCCAGCAGCATATCTCCTCGAATGAAAGAAGCTCATGGGCGCCGACTGCCCAGTATCAGCTTGCAAATCTCTGTTTCTGGACATTGAGATACTCGCAGGCTGCGGAATGCTATGGGCTGCTTGTGAACAAATATCAGGAACAGCCCGAGCGGATGGTTTCCGGCGGGTATCCCGTTGCAAAGCCCGCGCAGTTGGCTATGTCTATGTCTCGGCTGGCAATATCTTATGACAGGATTAGGGATTATAGTTCGGCAATCGAAGCATACGACAGGTTTGTTGGGGCTTATCCATCACACAAAAGCGCAGGGCATGCCCGGAGCCAGGCGAAGAAGCTGCGGGCGCTGCACCAGTAAGGGAGCAGCCCCTAAGAGCAATGCGCATAACTGAAGCCGCAATTCAGGGAGTCATCCAGGGGATAACCGAATGGCTGCCTGTGAGTAGTTCCGGGCATCTCGCTTTGTATCAGCAGATTGCAGGGACTGACACCCCTTTCCTTTTTGATGTTCTGCTGCATTTTGCTTCTTTGATTGTGATAGTTCTGGTGTTCCGGAGAAGGATAGTAGAAATATTCCGTGAGAGAAATGTCAGGTATGCGCGTAATATCATTATCGGAAGTTTGCCGGTAGCGGTATGCGGCTTTCTCTTCAGGGATCTCGTTGAGGATGCCTTCACCAGCATGAAGACGGT
>JAUVJM010000075.1 GCA_030596585.1 bacterium | reverse complement strand
GCGCAGCATTCCTCGTTTTTGTTGCCAAGGGAATGACAGCCTATTTTGTTGTTTCCTTTTTTCTCACTCTCCTTTTGACACAGCCCTCCGGAGGTGCGAAGCGAGGGGCGTGGCTCAAGAATTTAACGTTTGGTGTTCTTGGCATCATTGCGGCGGCATCTGTCTGGTATGCGGCTTTTTACCTCCCGAACACGGAACAGTTGGAGTTGTTGAGGTCCAACTGGACCGGGCGCGCTATCCCCAGGCATCCGGTAGTAACACTTCTTACGGTAACAAGTCCTATTCTCCTCCGATTCAGGTTTATGCCCTTGACGCTTCTTGCGTGCTGGTTCTACGGGCTTCAGCTCTTGAACCGAAGACGTCTCTCAATTGACCCGGTTGAAATGCTAATTCTCTTCTGGCTGGCCGGGGCAGCAGCCTTTCCGAGCATACTGAGCTATAACCCGATGCGCTATTTCCTGCCCGCTGTTCTCCCTATAATACTCACATCTTCTATCTTCATAATGCGGTTAGGGTCCCCACCCGACGGTTTGGAAAGGCAGGCGGCGCCTTTGCGGTTTTGCGGTTTTCTTTTCCTTTATCTGTCAGCGGCCTTTTACTATTTTGTGATTCCCTATACCGGGATTTACCTTCACGAAGCTGCAAGGGTCCTGCACATAGAAGGGATGAATCCATGGCAAAGACTGGTTATGTCGCTGTTTCTGGGAGGAGGTTTAACCCTCGTCACCGGTTTTTTCATGTCTTTCGGGAAAACTTCCGGAATTATCGCGAGATCGAGAAAATCTTTGGCTGTTGTTTTGATTGGCGCCATTCTTGCGGTCAATATGAATTTTTATCTGCGGTGGGCATCAAAACCGACGTATGTCATCCGTGACAGCTCAAGGGAGGTTGGTAAGATGCTTAAACCGGATGCTTTTATTCTGGGTCAGGGAGTTACGCCTCTTGTTATCGAAAACAAAATAAGATGTTTGACTTTCCCGAACATGTTTGATGACGGCAGGAAAATATTTCTCGATTATCCCGTGACCCATCTTTACCTCTCTCACTACGCAAGCCGAATACGCACTTATGAAAAACATTATCCGGTTGTGATGGAGTATTCAGAGGTCATTGCAAGCTACAAAATCTGGGGGCAAAAGTTTCATCTTTTTGAGCTGAACATTCCCCCGGAGGAAAAAGAACGGGCTTTCAAATACCGTTAAAATACAGTGATCAGTTGTCAGTGACCAGTGATTAGCAGAGCAAGCCCTGCAACTACAATCGTAGTTGCTTGACCACTCGCTTCACTTCTCAGAATGACAAGTTCTCTATAAGCTGAGTCAGGGCTTGCCGGTTCCTGTAAGGATTTCGTAGAATTCTATCCGCGGATCCACAAGCGGCTTTCCTGTGCCTCTGACTTTTGCTATCACAATGGCAGTATCTCTTTCTTGGAACCCGTCGACCTTTATCTTTATTCCTTTTGCAGGGTAACTCAAGCGGTTTTCCTGCCCGAAATTGTGAGGGGAGGGGTTCGCGGTAAGAATAAAATCGCGGATGTTCCCTTCCTTGTCTTTTGCAATGTTGTCCATTCTTATTTCCCAGATGACGACATAATTGTCATAATTCGTGAGATATCCATTGTTTGCCGCCTGGTCGAGGAAGATATCTCTGTATGTCAACCTTTGAGGTGTCTGTTTTTCCCATTTCTCAAGAAGGCTGTGTTTCTTCAAAGCTGATCGCATTTCCTCTTCGCTTGGTTTGAGGCGGATAACTTGTTCTCCCTGACTCCGGTAGGCAATGCAAAGGCGGACCGAAAACGTGATGACCAAAATAAGACCGCACAGCAGGAGATATTTAACAATCCGGTTTAGGTGAGAAGAGCCGCCGGCGCTTTTGCCGGTGCCGGGCATTCGCATTTGCCGCCATTCCACGCGATTTATTTGGCTGAAAGTGTAAAGTGAATATGCGGCGAAGATAACGAAGAATTGTTCCAACGGCATTCTGTAACGCGGTATGCCTCCGTAGATTCCTGCGCCGAGACAGTAGAAAAGGATAAGCGAGATGGTGGAAAGACTCCGCCGCCAGGAAAAAAAGTAAAGAGAATGCACAGCTCCCACCGTTCCCAGCCAGATGACCAGATAAGGCAGCCAGACGTCGGCGCTGTTCAGGTTGAAACGGAGAACATCCGGCCTTTTCAAGCGCCAGAAATCTGCCAGCCTTTTCCGGAAGAATGTATAGTAACGCTTTGGGTTCTCTCTGATAAACGCGGTTCCTTCCCGGGTTAATCTTTTGCATCTTTCTGCCTCGCTCGCAAAAGGGTCATGCCAGAGCGTTTCATGCCATGCGCCGCGTGAATAGAAATGTCCCCCGTGTTTCGGATTGGCGCCGGTCCAGAACTGGCGTGCCCCGCTTGATTCCAGTATGACAGCGCCCTGATGGATAATCATACTTCTTGCTATCCACGGGGATACTGTAAGTAGTGCAAAAAGGAAGATGACTGCAATTGCTTTGAGTTTCTTTTTTGCCGCTCCATGGGCGAGAAGTGCGGCAAAAAGTATAAGTCCTCCCGGGCGTGTGAGGATGGCAATACCAATAGCAGCGCCTGCGGTGAGAAGATGTTTCTTCAGAGGCTCATCCACTGCTTTTATGATAGCCAGGAATGCTAGGGCAAACACAAATGTAAAGAAGCCCTCGCGCATAATGGGGGAAACCCACCACATGTGCGGCAGGTAGCATGCCATGATCATGCCGGCAATTATGCCGATTGGTTTGTTGAACAATCTTCTGCCGATAGCATAAACAACCACTGCACTCAGTGAACTGAGGATGAGCTGGACAATCTTGACTGCCATGTAATTGTGGCCGCAGAAAGAATAGATGAATGCCAGAAATAGGGAATAGAATGGGCAGACGAAAGATTGATACTTGAAACCGGAAATGTAATCGCCGAAACCTCTGCCCATCAATATGTTCATTGCCAGGGTATCATATTCGCGGGCATCACTACTGGGGAAACCATGTGATTCCCACCCGAATTTGAAATCGAACCGGTAAAGCAGGAGAAGCCTGAGTACAAGAGCCGCAAGGAATATAATCCACGGCCAATATTCGTTTAGATAAATGCTCTTGTGTTTCATTCTCATGTGTTTTATCTCACTGCGTAACTACTCAGGTATCTAGAATAGTAGTCTCATAACAGATAATTTACATGAATGTCATTCCGCACTTGATGCGGAATCCAGATTCTCAACAACACTGGATTCCCGCCTCCGCGGGAATGACATTCACTGACTCCTGAGTAGTTACCTCGCTGCTATCATTCTGAGCAGCTTTTCAGCGCTCACGCCGGGTCTGACGGCTATTCTCTTGAGATTGAACATATCCATGGTTTCTGAATTTTCAATCCCGGGATAGACTATAACCGCCGCTTTACAGCCTGAATTCTTGACTGTCTCTATAACAGCGCCGTTACGTTTGCCTCCGGGATAGCAGAATGTTTCCACAGGCATTCCAAGTTTATCTTCAAGAATAGTTTTGCTTTCCCTTATTTCTTTTTCTAAATCAGATTTTTCTAATCGTGCGAGGTTTGGATGTGTAATTGTATGGGAACCGATTTCTATTCCCTGTCTTGCCAGATGTATTATTTCCGGCCAGACAAGGTGTTCAGCTCTGTGCCTGGATTCGCTTTCACAGTCCCATGAGTTGTCCATTCGGCGGGTATCGGTATCTGCTGTCTTGCCTGTAATAATAAACATCGTGGCTGTGAGTCCTTGCTCCTCCAGTGCCGGAAATGCTTCCGTCAGGAAATTGTAGTACCCGTCGTCAAATGTAACCACGACAGGATGAAAAGGCAGGTTTCTCTTTTTCTTTTTGTGGTTGTAGATATCCTTGAGATGGACGCTCCTGTAACCGGCTTTTTTAAACGCCGTCATCTGTTCGCGGAAATCCGCTGTTTTAACCCACCATTGAGTGGGCGCGTTCGCGCCCACTTTGTGGTACATGAGAATTGGGATATGACGCGGAGCGGAGAGCAGTTCCTGGCGGTTCAGGAGTCTTATACTCACTTCATCCACTGTCAGGTCAATCCGTGCGAAGGAGCTTACTCTGAATTCCAGATGCATGCGCTCGGTTAGCAGGAACCGGAGACTGAAATCTTCATAAACGCCTTTGTGTGAGAAGTCAGTTCCCCTGATTCTTTTTGTGGCAAGAATAATGTTCCCGTAATCAGATGAAACATCTATCTTCGCCGCCTGCCCGGGACTACTGTTATCTCCGGCAAGAAGACGGAAAGTTACTTCATATTCGCCGCTGAGGAACGGATGGTACGGACCGTAGATTAGTATGGCTTCTTTCCGCGCTGCATTTTTTTCTTTGAGGATGGCTGCTCCTCCGGAAGCGTTCCTATCCTGGATTACACTGCCGTAGTTGGGCAGGTTTTCCGCCTCGTAGAGGCTTAATCCCGTCCAGTGTGTGAGCTGGCTGTTGACGTGAAAGTAGAAAAGGACAAAGAATGTGCCTGCCACCGCGAAGGAGATATTTCTGTCAAAAACCGTCCTGTTGGTGAACTTGTTTTCCATCAGCCAGCCCAGGCAAGCGCCCATCAGAATTGACAAACAGCAAACCATTGGCAGATAGGCTGCGAGTTTGTTATTGTCTGCCGCGAAGAATGTCCACAGAAAGATTACAGCCAGCAAAACGACCAGATAGCTTCTGCGGCGACCCCTTAAGAGGATAATTACTCCGGGCACGATCCATAACAGGTGGTTTCCCGGCAATGGCATCGCGGTTGTCATCCGCCGTTCGAATAATACCCACTCCCACAATCCCTGCGGCTTGAAGCTCATGCCCATCCAGAGACATTTGAAGAGTAGTGCCGAAAGCAGGAACAGGAGGCCGGTGATAAGGGGTCGGGATTTCCCGCCGTCCGGGTCTGCTCCCGTGGCGGCATTCCGGGCAAAATAGCGGGACAGGTGCACTGCGGAGCCAAGAAGGAGGATAATGATGGCATAAGACGGGAACAATCCTGCTTCGGAGATCCTGCATAGGGGCGAGAACAGAAATGCGGTAATGGCAATAATTGCGGTTGTCTCACCCAGCAGTCTCTTTACCAATATGTACATCAAGTATGCTATCCCTGCTATGAATAGACTGGAAAGAGCAAATACCGCTAAGGGGTGGGGCATCCAGCGGGCCTGTGGCAGGTAGAGAGAAAAGCTCTCGAAGTGCGGAGGGAAAATCCTTGACCCCAGCCAGAATAGGGCTATCAGCTTTACAATAACACCCGTTTTTTCCCCAACCCGCAAGCTTTTGCGCCGGCTCTCGATGGCAGATGTTCCCTGCTTTCGTGTCAGAATAAGCCTGACAATCCAGAATAGCACAAAAATGATTAGTGGATTCTGGATGTGGTGGCAGGACAGCGATATGGCGGGAATAGAAAACCCGCCTGTTTTTAGCGTGAGACCCAGGACAACAAGGCTGAAAATAATGACTGTGTTTAGGATATGTACAATGACTTTTTTCATAATATAGAAAAGTAGAAACGCCCCCTTAGCTCGATAAATCGAGCAGCTACAAGAGAGTGAGATGTAGTTGCAAAGTTTACTTTGCCCCTTGGCAGAGCAAGCTCTGCAACTACGATTACTTCTTTTCTTGCTGAGCTGTGAAATTCGGGATATGCAACGCGTAAAGCACGCCCCCGATAAGACTCCAGGCAAGCATTATCAGCGCAAAAGCAATTGAAAGTGAAACTGCATCCCCGCCGCTTACCCCAACAGCCCCGAAAAATTGCTTATACATCCCCTCTCTTAACCCCCAGCCGGATATTGTTATGGGAATAGCGCTTATTATGCTGATAACGGGGATGAGGGCAAAGTAATGTCCTGCGGGAAGTTCAATCCCAAGACCTCTTGCAAGTTGAAAATTCATTAGTATCATCAAAGTCCATCCGAGAATAGAAATACCAAGAGCTTCGGCAAGCACCTTTTTCTTTGACTTGTAAAAGTAGACTGCGTCATAGACTTTCCTAAAAGTCTCCTTGATCTTCCCGTGTCCGGTGTATTTGTTGAATTTCTGCGCAAGAGTTGTGTTAAATGTAAGAAAGCCAAAAGCCACAAATACCAAAACTGCAGTGAAGATAACAATCATAGCAGAATGCATTCCTTCCTTACCGATACTGAGCAGAATCGATGCAATTCCAAGAATCAGAAGTCCAGCAACTCCAACCAGGCGGTCAATGAAAACTATTGTTGCAGATTCCGCTTTCTTTTCGGAAGTCAGTTTTGAGGCATAGTATGCCTTTATGATATCTCCGCCGGTTAGACTGAGCATAAAGTTATTGAAAAAACATCCTAAATAATTCAATGCGACAGCGTGTGGATAGCTTACTTTTATGTTATGCGCTTTCATAAGCAGAAGCCACCTGTATGAACTGAGAAGGATTGCGGCTTTGTAAGTAAAAAATGCAGGTATCAGCCATGAAAGTTCTATATTCTTGAGGGCAGCGGAAATTTTCAGCAGATTTATATCAGGCTTTGAGAAAATATATATTCCAATTCCTGCTGAAACCGCGAGGCGCAAAGCTGCGCCGATTATTTTCTTTCTCATT
>JAUVJM010000125.1 GCA_030596585.1 bacterium | reverse complement strand
CCATAAGCTTTTAGTGTTTCCTTCCTTCCACCCCTTTATAATTTCAAAAGCCTCTTCTACGAGCTTGAGGACTTTTTCTTCCCCTCTATTAGTTCGACCCCAGATAGTTTTCAATTTCAAAACGGCTTTTTCCCCGGTTAGATTCTCCTCGTAAAGCGCTGCTGCAACACCGAGCGCATATCTTCGGGGTATTACCCCTGCCTCCAATGCGTTGCGAATAATACCGCATAGACGGTCATCCCAGCCAAGTTTCCTCTCCGGGTCGCGGATAATGCGGTCAACTGAGTCATAAAGAAAAGGAGACCCAATACGCTTGCAGAGTTGTTTAGCCCATGATTTATAGCCATCCTCCGTTACTGTTTCTTCTTTTGACTTTTTATATTTTTCCTTGAACCAACTGCCGGTTTCCTCCAGCAGAGCATCCACGCCGATGTAACCAAAATCTATATCGCCGTTGTATTCGGACATAAATTTATAACCTTTAAGTTTTCCAATAAAGCCGAGCAGAGAATGCACGGCATTATGTCCCCAGAGTTTTCTCTCTTCGTAAAGACCGATGTCGCTCGTTGCGTAAAATCGCGAGAACCCTGTGTCAAACGAATAGTTTCCTGATAGATGCTCTTTCTCGATGATAATCTTATCAAAATCTTCCACCAGCAGCGCTTCTTTACTCCCGGGAGTTATTGGCGTGAGATTAAGTCTTTCTATCAACTGCGGGTCGGAATGTGAGCCTCCCATTCTGGCAATTACGGTATCGCAGAATTGCACGAAGGGCGGAGTGTCATCTTCTGGGTAAACCATCCTTTTTAAGGTTTGCGCCGCTTTAACCCGGTTTTCCGATGCATAGATTGCTACAGGGAAATCTTCCTTTCGCAGAAGCAGTCCTTCTCTCAATAAATCGCTAATACCTTTTTGATAAGTGGAAATGTCAGGAACTGCCGTAACAATATCATTAGCCTGGGCTATGGATTTTAGAATTTCATTGCGTTCTTCCGGGATATTCGGATTATAAATTTCAACCGGACTGACTTTCACAGAAGAAATCCTGTCAAAATAGGCAATATTTATGCAATAAGAATTCTTGTTTTTCCTGATTTGTTCTACCTTCACGGAATCAACATCGGAAAGAATAACTTTCATCCCTGAGAGCTTAGCATAATACGCCCATAAGCCGAGTTGTATGGCACCACTGCCTATTCCTACGAAGACTTTCTGTCCTTTCATTTTTCTCCCGGACCTCTCCAGAGTTTTTGCCCGTCATCATATATCCAATTGTCTTCGGATATTTCCAAATCTTTTAGTTTAGCATCAGGGGCACGGACTGTTTCCATGATTTCATCCCATGTTTTAACGCCGCTGACAGCATCCACAGCCTTCACATTTTGCGCACCGGCGGCATTGGCACATTTCATGCATATTTCAGGAGATTCCTCTTTCAGGTAGCCTGCAAGGAAACCGGCTGCAGCGGAATCACCCGAGCCTATTGCATTAGCTATTCTGTCAATATGATAGCATGGAGCCCACAGTTCGCGGTTTGACCAGTTGTGTAAGCCGGCTGGTTTCGCACAACCGATTTTATCCAGCCTGGCTCTACCGGCTGTACGGAGGTAGAAACCGCGATGTCCGCATTTCAATACGATTATCTTGGCTCCACAACCGAGCAAAAAGTCCGAAATGCGGGTAAGGTCATCCGGCTTGAAAGAATTAACAACATCTCCATCCTTAGCTTCGCGTTTCAAGAATGAGAGTCTTTTCTTATCAATCATGAACATGATTTCTTCTATGCTTGGAGTGAATATATCCACATGCGGCAGTAATTTCTTCAGTATTGAAGTCCAATCCACTTTTCCTGATTCGCTGTCCGGGTCGGGCAATGCCATGTCCAATGAAGTGGTTATACCCATGGATTGTACCCTGGCCAATATCTTGATAAGTTCATTCCCCCCATCGACGTAAAGATTTCTCATGAGAGGCGGATACCCCAGGTGAAACAACCTGGCATTTCTTACAATATCGAAATTGATGTCGCTGAAGCCAAAAGTGTGGTTTGTGCCCGGATTATGCAGGAAAATTCTATCGATTCCGGGGATTGCTATGACAATAGTATAGGAACTATGTTCGCCCTTAGCCATGATCACTCCCTGAGGTTCTTCGATATAGTTTCTTAATATTCCAATAATTGCTTTGCCGAATAAATCGTCACCAACTTTTCCGATAAAGTCTACTTTCAGACCAAGTTTCAGGAGAGCTATCCCGGTATTGGAAACCAGTCCGCCCGTCGAAGTAGTCACCTCGCCGACATTCACTAACCGCCCCGGTGTTAGAATATCTCCGACCTTATCAGCTCTTGTATTGGCGAACCTGGGGATAATATCCAGGCAGAGATGACCTGCTACGACTACATCTATTGGCTTTTTGTTACTCATAATCGGTTGTGGTTATTTAGTCTGCTCCGCGCATTTTCTACCATATATTTGGGAGTGTGTAAAGGCAAAACCTGTGCACGACGATTTGGGGGAGTTCCATGCTCCGTTGCTGTATAATATCCGGGTGCACTGCCTGAATCACGGGAGAATCGATTTGCTCTTTGAAATGAAATGCTTTTATGGTATCATTCTGATACACCGTGGCATTAATTCTTGTCATTAATAGGTAGTAACTGCAAAGTAAACTACGAAAGGTTAAGATGTCGAGAAGAACGATAGGGATTGACGTTAGCGGTTCCTCTATAAAGGCAGCTGAGATTGTTTATTCCAGGATGGGAGCTGAGGCTGCCTCGTTTTTCAGTGAGAAACTGAAAGATGGGGAAGTTTCTGCGGAATTCACTAACGTTTTACGGAGTAAAGTGACTCGCGGGACCATGGTTGTCTCCGCAATTCCCGCCGGGCAGGTGATTCTGCGGAGTGCGGTTGTTCCTTTCAGGGATGAGAAAAGGATAAGAGAGATTGTGAAGTTTGAAGCAGAGCGCTACCTTCCTTTCCCTGCTGAGGAGGCAGTGGTAGATTTCTATATTGTAGGATATGAGAAGCAGGTGGGCTGTCGGATAATGCTGGCTACGGTCCGCAGGGCATTTCTGGAGAAGCATATATCTTTCCTGAAAGGACTGGAAGCGGAACCCGGAGTTGTTGACGTGGACTCGATTGCGCTTCTGAATCTGCTGGGTGATGAGCATGGGACGGCAGCGATTGTTGACCTTGGAGCGGAAGTCAGTTCTGTCAGCATTGTTTCGCGAGGCGTTCCCTTTTATCTTCGGACAATACCGGTTAGCGGAGACAGTCTCACAAAAGCATTAGCTGACGGGGAGGGAATAAGCTGGGAGGAAGCTGAGGAGAGAAAGATAAACGGGGAAATAGGGTCTCTTGCGCTTGGGGAGGCTATGGATTCAATAGCGAATGAACTGAAATATACGATTGGCGCTTTCTCGCTTCAGGAACCGGACGCCGGGATTGAAAAGATTTTGTTGAGCGGCGGCGGCGCTAAGTTAGAAAATCT
>JAUVJM010000108.1 GCA_030596585.1 bacterium | reverse complement strand
CCCCCGTGGTCACGCCTCGTATTCACCCAACCCATCAGGGTAACTTCTTTACCGCAATTCTTCTTTCTCAACTCACCGCAAAAATATGTTCTTTTCAACCCTTCAATAGTCTCCACGCTAATCTCCCATTGGGGTCAAGTCTTGCATTATGACATTTTGCCGCTTGGATTCTTGTGGATGGACAGACATTACGTTCAACGGCACAACTATGTCATAATGCAAGACTTGACCCCATCTATGATTTCTTCCCTCTTTACCTCTTTCTGCTCGCCTTTCCTCATGTCTCTCAGGATTATTCCTTCCTGTCCCAATATGATGGCAAACCTCACTCCGAGCTTATCCGCAACTCTGAACTGCGATTTCAGACTTCTCCCATCATAATCCATTTCCGCTGAAACCCCGGAACTGCGCAGGTCATTCAGAAGCAGTATGCACTCTTCAAGATACTCTCTCCCCGCCGTGGCAATATAGACAATGGGGGCATTCCCACCTCGGGCACTCTTTTCTTCGCCCTTACCCATTATCAGAGCAATACGGTCAACCCCCGCGGCGAACCCAACCGCCGGTGTTGGCTTCCCGCCAAACTCTTCTATGAGCCTGTCAAACCTGCCTCCGCCGGCAACGGCATTCTGAGCGCCAAGCCCGGAGTGCACAATCTCGAAGGTCGTCCTCGTGTAGTAGTCAAGCCCCCTCACAAGACGCGGAGAAAGCTCATAAATTGTGCCCAATACATCAAGATAACGTCTTACAGACTCAAAATGTGTTTTGCAGGACGGACAAAGAAAATCCAGAGTAGCCGGAGCATCCTCTACTATGGCGATACATTTCTCCCGCTTACAGTCAAGAACCCTTAAAGGATTACGCCGGGCTCTCTCCCGGCAATCATCACAGAGTTCCTCCAAATGCTTCTCAAGGAATTCCTGGAGCCCATTTCTGTAAACAGGCTGACAGGCAGAACATCCTATGCTGTTCAGGGAAACTTGCAGAGTTTTCAGTCCCAGGGAATTCAAAAAGTCCAGCGAGAGTCTGATAACTTCCGCATCAAGGGCGGGATTGTCTGAACCGATTGCCTCTACACCAACCTGATAAAATTGCCTGTTTCTTCCTGCCTGTGGTCTCTCATAGCGGAAAAACGGACCGATATAGAAAAACTTTTCTAATCCTCCCCGGGAATATAGCTTATGCTCCAGATAAGCTCTGACTACGCCAGCAGTTCCTTCCGGCCGGAGCGTGAGACTTCTGCCTTTTTTGTCGAGAAAGGTATACATCTCCTTCTCGACAATATCCGTACTGGCACCGATACTCCGCTCGAAAAGGGATGTATCTTCAAAAATCGGCGTGCGAATCTCCCCGTAGTTGTACAGGGAAAATACTCTACGCGCAATCTTCTCTATTTTCTGCCACTTCTCAGTTTCCCCGGGAAGAACGTCCCGCGTTCCCCTGGGCGCCTTCATACTCAAAATCTTCTCACCTCACTCAGTGGATTATATTACCACAATAAAGCTTTGTCAATGAATACACTAACCTCGGAAACGGCTGCCACACCAGTTACAGGCAGCAATATGGAAAAGGGGATTGAGAAAGTGGATAGTCTGTGTTAGACACTTAATACACGCTTCAGCCAAAACTCAGCAGCTATTTCCTGCTTTACGGAAACACATACATCATGGAATTCTGTCTTCGATTGTTTCGCCTCACGAAATACGGTATACCCAAACGTCTCAATTCCATTCGACTCTACGGTGATAGTACCATTTTGTGTTTCCACAATGTGCGGATCAACAATTGTTTCTATAGCCAAAGGGTCGTGCAAAACAGGCAAACCTTTATTCCACACCTTTGTCGCCGCTGTAAGATTCCTGGCAACAGGTCTATCTGAACTCGCGAGCTTGTCCATCTGAGATTGATTAAGACGACACTGTAGAGTTACATCCAGACCGACAACTGTCATCGGTATCTGACTGTTAAAAACAATGGCTGCAGCCACCGGATCACATTTGACGTTCCATTCGGAATAGTGCTTATCAAAACATCCTGCCATAGCAACAATGCGCGGTATCTTTTTTACGAGCATAGGCTCTTTGATAAGCGCCATGGCCAGATTGGTCATCGGCCCGATCGTCACAGGAATTATGTCACCCGGACCCGACATAATTGTCTCAATCAAGAAATCGACTCCGTGCAATTTGTGGAGCGGTGTGAGCTGTTCAGACGGAAGTGATACAGCGTCCTGGCAGGGTTTGACATCTTCGAGTAATTCACGTGCCGCTGTTCTCAGGGAAACTTGTCCATGAGCCAAATCCGATTGGCAAGACGTGACACGCGGAGACATAACTGCGCCGCAGCCTGCAGATACAGGAATGTCTTCTCTTCCGGCAAGATTGAGAATCGTTTTGGCCTGACGTGCCCGGGCGGCAGCATTCTGGAATACTGTCGTTATTCCGATCAATTCCAGCTCGGAAGATCCCAGGATAAAAGCCAGGGCATAGGCATCATCTATATCATCACCGATATCGGTATCGAGAATAATCTTCTGTTTCACGGCTATTGCAGCTCCATGATTATATACTTCGATTCTGTTTAACCGGTACAGCTTAATTCCAAAATGTCAGGAATTATTTTCAAGGTATTTACGAGAATTGCCTTCTTTTCAATTATTCTTTCTTTCTGCCTGCGGTTAACAATGATGACTTTCCTGAAACCGCCTCTCCAGGCATTAAGATAATCTTCCTGTAAGCTGTCCCCTATCATTACAACATCAGAAGGATCAAACTTTTCAATCTTAATAAGTTTTCTGAAAAAAACAGGGGTGGACTTCCGACAGCCTAATAGGTCATCTCCATAAAATCCTTTAAAATACTTCGACCCCCGTTTCGTGGCTAATCCTCCACTGGAAAGCTTCAACAATAATCCCTCTGAACCATTATTTGAAGCCATAAAAAGCTTAAATCCCCGCTGATATAATTCCTTTACCATATAAATCGCATCCTTATAAAAAAAGAGGTGTTTTTCCTGCCACTTCTTACATTTATTCCACAATATATTTTCTTTAATACCCCACTCCGGCGTATTTCGGCAGGCAAAAAAGGCATCCGCTCTGCCACACGGCTTTTCTGCCTCAACAAGCCTTCTTACAGCCTCATTGTTTGAAATATCAAATTTTTTCATTAATATATCTATAAGTATCATCTGCGGATAATTACAACCATCACATATGCCTTGCCTGACATAGTTATTTCTCTCATACGTCAACGTTTGATCCATGTCAATACAAATATTACTTACAATTAGTTTCTTCATTTCACAGTACCTTTACTCCTGGATGGAGATGCTATGGTCACCCCCGGCAAATTTGACAACCTGTTCTCCCTGTTGACTGTCAGCAAGATTAGTGTTTTTATCATCCAATCTAATTCTTGCAGGCACTACTACTCCTATACATATTTTCCCGCGCGGCTCCGGCTCTCGTATAGAGATCTTCCATTCGTTGTTTTTATAACTTATTCTCGTAACACCTGTCTCGTTCGGAACAAATCTCCCTTGTTTCTTATCAAATACCGGCCGGCTGTCTTTTGCAGAATAGAAACAGCCTTTTTGAGGACCTATTACTTTTTCAACAAATATCGGATTGGTCAATGCCTCCGGTCTGTCCACTTCCAAATCAGGATTAGTCTTGCTATACGCCTCTACACGATAGTAAGTGGAGGCATCTACCTTATCATCTATATTCAGGTCAAGCCTTTTATTTCTCACCTTTAATATTTTGTAGTTTCTATCTCCGCCTTTTACTATCCGTATAGTTCGAAAAACAAGATGAGAAGCAATTTTTATGTGAAGATTAACAGTATCTACAGCATAAACTTTTCCGCCGACTAATTGATCGCAGATATCAAACCATATGTATGAACCCGCGGATTCATACAATGGCGGGGAGCGCTGTAAATTATGAAATGTTATCCGCCCATTGATACAGGCTTTAATGATGCTTTCCATACTCAACGGTTCTCTCAACCAGGCGGTACTCGCATCATTTCCATACACACTCGGGGCACAATCAGAAGCCCTTACTCCGGGAAAAAGACTACCTTTTTTAAGAATGGAATCCCAGAGATTGAAATCCACATGGTCAAGACAGACACCATCAAAAGAGTGTCCTCCATATTTTTTCAGCCACCAGCTATCTCCCTTGTGAGGATGAGCAACAAGCACTATCCCGCCCATCTCATGTATCCGCGGCAAAACATCAGGGTCCCAGTAATTCCAGTTTTTGGGTTTGATTGTATAGCACCCCATTGTAGTCCCATGACGCCTTGTATCAGAAGATACATCAGGAACTCCCTCTTCTATGCCATACATATGGTGGGGGTGTATCTCCTG
>JAUVJM010000085.1 GCA_030596585.1 bacterium | reverse complement strand
TTCTGCCCTGGCGATAAGAGGTTCATCCCTGACTTTCTCCTCCAAATGCTCAAGGATGATACGTGCTATCTCCAGAGGAGATTTCCCCGCGTCCTTTGCTATCAGAAAGGAAATGTTTGAGGCAATATCACCGTGATTTTTCTCTCTCGGTATCTCAAGAAAAACCGGAGAATCCACATCCGGCTTGAGCTTGCCGCCGGCTTTGGCATCCTCAACGGACGACCTCACATGCCGCTCAATAATCTGCCTTATGTCTTTCGTCAAACCCCAACCCCCATTCCCAATTCGTAATTCTTAATTCGTAATTGTCTTTCTCGGTGCATCCGCCCACAACTTCTCAAGCTGGTAGAATTTCCGCAATTCAGGATGGAAAATGTGGACAACTACGTCTCCGTAGTCCAGCAAGACCCATTTCGCATTCTCATAACCCTCAACGTGCAAAACTCTGATCTTTCTCTTTTTGAGATCTCCAACGATAGCATCGGCAATAGCGCGAATCTGTACATCCGTATCGCCGGTGCATATGAGAAAATAGTCAGTGAAGCTGGTGAGTTTCCCCACATACAGCATGACTACACCGCTTGCTTTCTTCTCGGAAGCCGCGGATGCTCCCAGGAGAGCTATCTCTCTTGCTTTCATCATTTTGGAGCCTCCCTAGTGCCTTATCGCATAAATCTTTGCCTATTACTTGTCATTCCCGCCCCGTATTAAGTACGGGGTAAACTGCAGCGGGAATCCAGGCTGTAGCTATGGATTCTGAATTCCGTCCTCCGACTTGATCGGGGGATCAAGTCGGGGAATGACAAGAATTAATGTTACAGAGTACTAGTCTCTTTTTTATAAAGCCTGTGGTCGTAAATATATTCCTCCACCACTTCCGGCAGGAGGTACTTGATAGAACGCCCGCTTTTCACTCTGTTCCTTATGTCCGTTGACGAAATCTCAAGTCCCGGAATTTCCATCAGATGACACACCTCATCCCATGGCGAGCGCTCACGCTCCCAGTTAGGTCTTACAGCCACGATAAACCGGCATTTCCCGACGAGTTTCTTAATATCCTTCCACGTCGAAAGCTCGTTGAGACTATCCATACCGATAATGAAGTATATCCGGCTGTCAGCACCGTATTTTTCCTGAAACTCATCAACTGTCTCTATCGAATACGATTTCCCGCCGCGGTCAAGCTCCGCTGAAGACACAACAAAATCCGGATTGGATTCAACTGCCAGTAACACCATCCGGTAACGGTCATCCCCGCCCGCAAGTTCAGAGTCGCCTTTGTGCGGCGGCTGATGGCAGGGAACGAATATCACCCTGTCGAGGTCGAAAGACTGCTTCGCCTCGGATGCTATAAATAGATGCCCGTAATGAATAGGATTAAACGTCCCGCCGATTATGCCTATTCGCATAGACTTCAGACCTCAGACAACAGACTAAAAAACAACCGGATACCGGGTCAGGCATGCCTGACCCCTACAGAATAATGCAACACTGTCCACCGGTCACTGATCACTGCCTTATCTGTCCATCCCCGCACACAACATACTTATACGTTGTCAGCTCTTCAAGCGCCATCGGACCCCGCGCGTGAAGCTTGTCCGTACTTATCCCTATCTCAGCACCAAACCCGAATTCTCCTCCATCGGTAAAACGCGTTGATGCATTCACGAAAACCGCGGCAGAGTCAACTTCCCTGCTGAATTTCCTTGCATTGTCATAGTCCGACGTCACTATAGCATCGGAATGTCCCGAGCCGTAGGTGTTGATATGCTCTATAGCTTCTTCAATCCCCGACACCACTTTAACCGACAAAATCAGGTCAAGATACTCAGCGCTCCAGTCTTTTTCGACAGCCTTCTTAACCCCGGGCACTATTTTCCGCACCTCGGGACACCCTCTTAACTCCACGCCTGCTTTCATAAACATCCTGAGCATAGGTTTGAGAAACCTCTTAGCCGCTTTTCTCTGGACAAGCATTGTCTCCATCGCATTACACACACCGGGCCGCTGGACCTTGGCATTGAAGCAAATCCTGCGAGCTATCTTCAAATCCGCCTCACCATCCACGTAAACATGACATATTCCCTTGTAATGCTTTATCACAGGTATCGTGGAATTTTCCACTACCGTCCGTATAAGCCCCTCTCCGCCGCGGGGAATAATCAAGTCAACATACCTGTCAAGGCGAAGGAGCGCCTTCACTGCCGCATGAGATGTATCCTTCAGCATCTGTATACTGCCGCGGGGAATCCCGGCACGGACAGCTGCTTTTCCCAACGCGTCAACAATCGCCAAATTTGAGTTTATGGCATCGGCTCCGCCTCTCAGAATTACACAGTTGCCTGATTTCAAACAGAGACAGCCCGCATCAACACTCACATTAGGGCGTGCCTCATAGATAATACCTATGACCCCCAGCGGGACTCTAACCTTGCTTATCTCAAGCCCGTTCGGACGCCGCCACGCGCGAATGACCTCCCCAACCGGGTCAGCGAGCCTGGCAATCTGCAGAACCGAATCAACCATATCCTGAAAACGTGAAGGCGTCAGTGTAAGTCTATCAATGAAAGCCAGGGAAACTCCTTTCTTCTCTGCCGCTTTGATATCCCGGAGGTTGGCTTCCATAATTCCATCACGATTTTCTTCCAGCGAGGATGCCATTAGCTCAAGAGCCGCGTTCTTGACCGCAGTCGGTAGAACCGCAAGCCTGCGGCTTGCAGAATCCGCTCTTTTTCCTATCAATTGCACCTCGTTCATATTCACTCCATCATAACAAGATTGTCCCTGTGAATGACCTCATCGTAGGACTTATACCCGAGTATGGATTCGATTTCTTTCGTCTTTGCTCCCATTATTCTCTTCACTTCCTCGGACGAATAGTTTACCAGCCCGCGTGCAAACTCTTTTCCCCTGCAGGCTTTTATGCCCACAGCATCCCCTACTCCGAATTTCCCTTCTACCGCCTCTATGCCTCCCGGCAGCAGACTTTTCCCTCTCTCCAGAGCTTCCCCAGCTCCTTTGTCAACTCTCAGAATCCCGCGTGACTCCAGCGTAAAGGCAATCCAGCGCTTGCGTCCGCCTATCCTCTCTTCCTGAGGCAAAAAGAGCGTCCCGACAGATTCCCCTGTGAGAATTCTCTTCAGCACTCCCGGCGACCTCCCGTTTGCAATGACAACCATCTCTCCCGATTCAGTTACTATCTTCGCCGCCTTAATCTTACTGACCATGCCCCCTTTTCCAAAAACGCTCTTTTTTCTTCTTATGTGCGATTCGAGAAAGGGGGTAACCTTCTCGACCATCTCGATTAGCTCACCATCTCCCTCATATAAAAGCCCATCCACATCCGTGAGCATAATCAGAACCTGTGCCTCTACCAAATTCGCCACCAGAGCAGACAGAATATCATTGTCGCCAAACCTGCTCCCAAAATAAAGCTCATCAACCGCAACCGTATCATTCTCATTCACAATCGGAATTACTCCTGCACGCAAAAGCGTGAGGATAGTATTGCGCGCATTGAGATACCGCCTTCTGTCACGTAAATCAGCCTGTGTCAGCAAGATCTGCCCCACTCCGAGTTTACCCAGGCACTCGTTGTAGATATGCATCAACCTGCCCTGTCCGACGGCAGCCGCCGCCTGTTCTTCCGGAATCGCCTTTGGCGCCCGCCTGAGCCCGAGAACCGCCGTCCCCGCAGCGACTGCCCCGGAACTGACCAGTACCACTTCCCGCTTCGACTTTACAAGCTCCGATATCTGGACACACAAGTTCTCAATCTGTCCCCTGTCAAGATGACCGTCCTCCGAGGTAAGAACGTTTGTCCCTACCTTTACAACCACACGCTTAACACCGGAGAATAACTGCTTCCGTTTCATCGTTTCAGACCTTATATCCTAGTGTAGTGTTTCACTAAAATGCTAACTTATTCTGTCATTGCGAGCGTAAGCGAAGCAATCTCAATTTTAGATTGCTTCGTCGCTTTGCTCCTCGCAATGACAGGGATTAATGTAACAGAGCATTGGACTCCAGCAACTTGCCAAGCCCGTCTACAAGCTCAGTCAATCCTTCTCCCGTCAACGCAGAAATTGCAAACACGCCGGAATTCCTGCAGGAATTCTCTTTCAGCTTTCCAACCAGCCTTTCGAAATTTTCAGCCGCTCCGGGAATATCAACCTTGTTCCCTACAATAACCTGAGGTTTCTCGCTCAACTCATAATCGTAGAGCCTCATCTCCTCGTTTACAACCGTATAGTTTTCATAAAACCCGGCGCTCAAATCAATCAGATGGATGAGTAATTTAGTTCGCCTGGCGTGCTGGAGGAATTCGTCCCCGAGTCCCTTTCCCCGGTGAGCTCCTTCAACCAACCCGGGAATCTCAGCCAACACGAAAGTCCTGAACGGTTTGTATTCGACTATCCCCAGGTAAGGTCTCAGCGTGGTAAAGGGGTAACTGGCTATTTTGGGTTCCGCTTTAGAAAGACGGGCTATCAGGGTTGACTTGCCGGCATTGGGACATCCTATAATGCCGACATCCGCTATGACTCTCAGCTCAAGATCGAATCTTCTCTTCTCTCCGACTCTTCCCTCATCACAGACACGCGGCGCCCTGTTGGTCGAGCTTTTCCTGGCAGCATTCCCCCGTCCCCCTCTTTCGCCTTTGGCAACTACTGCCTTGCTTCCATTCTCGACCAGGTCGGCTATGACCTTTCCCGAATCGGAATCGCTCACCAGAGTTCCCTGCGGAACCCTGATTACAAGCGTCTCCCCATCTCTCCCTCTTCTATTTTTACCGCTTCCATGTCCGCCGGATTCTGCTGTGAAATGCGAATGATGCCGGAAATCACTCAGGGTCTGAAGCCTGGCATCAACCTCTAATACAACATCGCCGCCGCTTCCTCCATTGCCGCCATCAGGCCCGCCTTTCGGCACAAACCTCTCTCTTCGGAAACTTACGCAGCCATTGCCGCCATTGCCAGCCTTTACAAGAATTCGTGCTTTGTCAATAAACTTAGACATTAGACTGTGGACTTTTTATTTTTGTGATTCAGTCACTGTACCCGGGTGGCATACAGCATCAGGAACTGCCGCAAGGCGGGCCTCGGAAAATTACCACGTGCTTTTATCTCTGAATAAGTCTTCAGTGGTTGCGGTAATTTTCCGTGGAGCGAAGCCCACGCATTGCATTTAACCTCTGGCTGAGCGTCCCCGAAAGTCTTCGGGATACAAGCACCCAACGGGGGCAGTTTCTGATGCTGTAACTACTATCTGAATTACAAAGTCTAAGGTCTATAGCCTGCTCTACTCTGCGGCAGTGTAGACACTTACAATGCGGTTTCTTCCGTTCTTATTTTCGAACTTCATAATCCCGTCAATCTTTGCAAACAGGGTGTCATCCCCGCCGATACCGACGTTATTCCCAGGCAAGAATTTCGTCCCCCGTTGTCTCACGAGTATACTTCCAGCCCTGACAACCTGTCCGCCGAACCTTTTCACACCAAGCCGCTGAGCTCTACTCTCCCGTCCGTTCCGCGAACTTCCCTGTCCCGTTTTATGTGCCATAATTACTCACCTCCGGCAAAAATCAATCTTACTCTTTCGCAAACCCTATAATCTCTTTCACTTCAAGTTCCGTGTACTCCTGACGATGTCCGACCTTGCGACGGTAACTTTTCCGTCTCTCACGCTTGAAAGCAACAACCTTTTCACCGCGCCCGTGTTCCAGTATCTCAGCCACAACTCTTGCCTTTTCCACCCTGGGCCGGCCCGCTTGCACATTGTCACCATCGACAATCAAAAGAACGTCATCCAATTCGATTGATTCTCCGACCTCTCCGCCGAGTTTCTCCACCTTAAACTTGTCGCCGGCAGAAACCTTGTACTGCTTCCCTCCTGTTGCAACTACAGCATACATTATTCTTCCCTCCACTGAATTTCGCTCAACTATAGCATACGGTAT
>JAUVJM010000100.1 GCA_030596585.1 bacterium | reverse complement strand
GATAAAGGTGAGAAAGAACAAGCACAAAAGAACAAACCTGCAGAAGCGCCTCCTAAGGGCGGGGCAGAAAAGCAGAAAGGCATAGAGAAAAAGGCGGATACAGGAGCAGTAAAAGACAGAAGTATACAGAGGAAAACGGCAAAAGCAAAAGCTGATAAAGGCATGGAGAAGAAGGTAAGTACAAAGAAGAGTAAGGATGACAGCAAACAGGCCCCTGCGACTGCTGAATGAGCAGCGAGGCTGTTTATTGACCACTGACCACTGAACACTGGAAATTGTATCTCATGGCGATTATACCGAAGAGGGTAAAATTCAGAAGGGTTCATCGCGGGCGGATGAGAGGCACAGCTTTGCGTGGGAGTCGTATATCCTTCGGTGAATACGGATTGAGGGCTTTGGAGCCGGCATGGGTCACCGAGAGGCAGATTGAGGCGGCGCGTGTTGCCCTTACGCGGCACGTAAAACGCGGCGGAAAAATCTGGGTGAGGCTGTGTGCTGATAAACCGGTTACCAAGAAACCTGCCGAGACCAGAATGGGAAAAGGAAAGGGAGCGCCTGACCACTGGGTTGCTGTTGTAAAACCGGGACGAATCCTTTTTGAAATGGAAGGCGCGGAGGAGAGTCTGGCAAGGGAAGCGATGCGGCTTGCCGCGGATAAGCTCCCCATGAGAACAAAGTTTGAGGTTATAGCATAATGAAAGCTGGGGAGTTGCGGGAACTGACGCTGGATGAGTTGCGGGAGAGAGAGAGGCAGTTTGTCGAAGAGCAATATAATTTGCGGTTCCAGGCGGTAACGGGGCAGTTGGAAAATACGGGAAGAGCCAAGGAAGTGAGGAAAATCCTCGCAAGGATTAAAACTATTTTGAAGGAAAAGAGTTCAACGGAGTGAAGGATATCTTGAAGCATCGAAATTTGGAAAAGCCCGATGAATCTGGCAACTACGATTGTAGTTGCAGAGCTTGCCCTGCTGAACACTGGTTACTGACAGCTGATCACTGTATTTTATAATCTGGGAGATATGAAAAGTTGAGAAAGGTAATGGTTGGAACGGTGGTAAGCAACAAGATGGACAAGACCGTGGTGGTTACGGTCAAACGCCTGGCAAAGCATCCTGTGTATAATCGTGTCATGAGAAAAGTGTCCAAGTTTAAGGCGCATGATGGGAGCAATGAAGCTCATGTTGGGGATAGAGTGAAGATTGTTGAATCCAGACCTGTGAGCAGAACGAAGCGCTGGAGGCTGCTGGAAATTTTGAAGAAGGCAGAAGGAAGATGATTCAGTCTCAGACCATGGTAAATGTAGCTGATAATTCTGGAGCAAGGAAGATAAAGTGTATTCTCGTTCTGGGAGGTTCCAAACGAAGATATGCAAGGATGGGTGACGTAATCGTTGCTTCTGTCAGGGAAGCGATACCGGGAAGTGCCGTCAAGAAGGGGGATGTGATAAAAGCGGTTATTGTAAGGACGGCTAAGGAGGCGAGAAGGTCTGACGGCTCCTACATAAAGTTTGACGGCAATGCGGCTGTGTTGATTGATGATCAAAAAAACCCCATGGGCACGAGAATATTTGGCCCCGTGGGAAGGGAGCTCAGGGCAAAGACCTTTATGAAGGTTATCTCCCTGGCGCCGGAAGTACTTTAAATGCTGTATCTCGTGACTCGTGAAAAAGGATGTAGTTGCAGAGCTTGCTCTGCTAAATGAAGTGTTAGAGGGTGTTAGAACGTGCATGTGAGAAGAGATGATATGGTTATGGCGGTTGTGGGAAAGGACCGCGGCAAGACCGGGAAGGTTCTGCGCGTATTGCCCGGGCGTAAAAGAGTAATTGTAGAGGGGCTCAACCTCCACAAAAAGCATGTAAGGGCGAATCCCGGAAAGCAGGAACAGGGAGGTATCGTTGAGAGGGAAGGGGCAATCAGTGTTTCCAATGTAATGCTGTATTGCACGAAATGCAGCCAGCGAACCAGGATAGGTCACAGGGTTCTGGAAGATGGAACGAGAGTGAGATATTGCCGGAAGTGTAACGAAGCGGTTTAAGGGGTTACAACCCCTGAGGGAAAACTAATGGTGCAGTTGTTAGACAAATACAGGGATGAAATTATACCGGCGCTGGTGGAGAAGTTCGGGTTTGAAAACAAACTGCAGGCGCCAAGGCTTGAGAAGATAGTGATTAATGCCGGCTTGGGAAGGGCGATGCAGGATTCGAAAATTCTGGATGAGGCGGTTTCGCAGATTGCCCTTATTGCCGGTCAGATGCCGGTTATTACAAAGGCGAAGAAGTCCGTGGCGGGTTTCAAGCTGCGGCAGGGTGCCAAGATAGGGTGCATGGTTACACTGCGCGGCAAGAGAATGTATGAGTTTCTTGAGAGGTTTGTGAATGTTGTTCTGCCGCGAATAAGGGATTTTCGGGGAGTTTCGCCGAGTGCTTTTGATGGAAGGGGCAACTATACCCTCGGGATTAAAGAGCAGTCGATATTTCCCGAAATCAGTTACGACAAGATTGTGAATGTAATCGGGATGGCGGTAACGTTTGTTACGACGACCGAAGATGACAATGAAGCCCGGGAATTGCTGCGATTTCTGGGAATGCCGTTCCGTACATAGAAGGATTGAGAATTATACACAGCGACATAAGTAACTCGCATCTCTGTCACCCTGAGCCCCGAGTGATTTCGGGGTAAACTGTGCGAAGGGTCTCTTATGACATTGAAATTCTTCGTTACACTCAGAATGACAGAATAGGCATACGCAGAAATTAAGGTCGTTTGGCAAAGGTACAGAGAAGTGGTAGTGCTGAACACTGACCACTGTTCTACTGTGTTTAGTGGAGGTAAAGTGGCTAAGAAATCGTTGATTGCCAAAGCAAAGAGGACTCCGAGGTTCGACGTGCGCAAGTACAACAGGTGTCCTCTGTGCGGGCGCCCGCGGGGTTACATGCGCAAGTTCCAGATGTGTCGTATCTGTTTTCGGCAGAGGGCGTTAAACGGAGAACTCCCGGGTGTGACTAAGGCAAGCTGGTAGCACGGGGATTTCTGAAGGCAGGAGGAAGAGAATGACCATGACCGATCCTATGGCTGATATGCTTGTTTGTATCCGCAATGGCAGCAGGGCGAAACATCCGAGCGTTGATGTCCCTTTTTCAAAATTCAAAGGTGAAGTGGTGAAGCTTCTGCAGGAAAATGGATTCATCAGGAGCTGGGAGAAAATCAAGGATGAGCACCAGGGAATCCTCAGGATTTCCCTGCGATATACTGCGGACGGCGAAGAAATCATCGGCGGGATGAAGAGAGTGAGTAAACCCGGTTCCCGGCTCTGGGTGAAAGCTGAAGATGTGCCGAAGGTTCATGCCGGGGTAGGTGTTGCAATCATTTCCACTTCAAAGGGAATCAAGACGGACGAGCAGTGCAGGGAAGAAAATGTTGGCGGAGAGGTTTTGTGTTACGTATGGTAATAAAGCCGTATCTCGTGACTCGTGAATCGTATCTTGTAGAGAAAAAAGATTTAAAGAGAGCGAGAGAGTTTTACGAGATACGAGCGACGAACAACGAGCGACGGTTTTCAGAGTGAGGGATATAAATGTCACGAGTTGGTAGAGCACCTATAGAAATTCCTGAAGGAGTCAAAGTCAGCGTCGAAGGGAGTCTCGTGAAGGTAACCGGTCCCAGGGGAGAGCTTAAACTCTCTCTCCATCCTTTAATGACGGCGGAAGTAACAGACAGTTGTGTGTTGGTTCAGAGACAGGGGGATAGTAAAAAGGAAATGTCCCTTCATGGTCTGTCCCGCAGTTTGGTTGCCAATATGGTCAAGGGAGTAAGTGAGGGATATGAAAGGACGGTTGAAATACGCGGGGTTGGTTTCCGGGCACAGGTCAAAGACGGGAAATTGATTCTGGGTTTGGGTTATTCTCACAGTATTGACGTTGATGTTCCTGAAGGGATCGAAATCGAAGTTGTCAAGAAACCGGTGGTGGAGCAGCTGGCGGTAACCCTGATTATAATCAAGGGCATTGACAAGCAGGAAATAGGGGAATTTGTTGCTGGTCTCAGAAGATTGCGGCCGCCTGAGCCTTATAAGGGCAAGGGGGTCAGGAAGGTTGGCGAATATGTCAGAAGGAAAGCGGGAAAGAAGGCTGCGTAAATGGCTAAGATGAGCAGGAAGGAAGAAAAAAGACGCAGGAGGCACAAGCATGTGCGGAAAGCGGTCAGGGGTATTCCGGGCAGGGAAAGACTCTGCATTTTCAGGAGCCTAAAACATGTTTATGCACAGGTGATAAATGATACGACCGGAAGGGTTGTCTTATCTGCTTCAAGTCTTTCTCCCGAGTTCAGAAAAGAGATGTCTTACGGGGGTAATGTGAAAGCAGCAGAGTTAACAGGTAAGATGCTGGCTGAGAAGTGCAAGAAGTCCGGGATAGAGAAGGTTGTTTTTGACCGCGCGGGCTATCCGTATTGCGGCAGGATAGAGGCTTTAGCAAAAGCGGCTCGTAAGGGCGGTCTCGTTTTCTAAGTGTAGTTGCAAAGTTTACTTTGCATTAGCAGAGCAACTACTCGATCGGTATTAGACTAAATGACTATAGAAAAGGGAAGAAGGATGGCAAGAGAAAGAGAAAAAAGAGGCGACCCTGAATTTATTGAGCAGGTTGTAAAGATAAACAGGGTTGCAAAGGTTGCCAAAGGCGGACGCAGATTTGGGTTCAGTGTCCTGGTTGTGGCAGGT
>JAUVJM010000114.1 GCA_030596585.1 bacterium | reverse complement strand
TACGGCACGTTTATTATCAGTTCCCCCCCCGGCTTTATTATGCGGCCGAGTTCTTCTATGAATAGCGCGTCAGTGTGAATGTGTTCAAGGAAATCAACTATTACAACCGTATCAAAACTGCTATTCCCGAAAGGCGTTTTTTCTCCGTTAATCTTGTATACGTTGGTTTTAACAAGGTCTCTGATAGAATTGACCGCGGCATCTTCCAGATCGGCGCTTGTCCATTCTCCCCCTGCTTTCCTCAGAAAATAGCTGATGATTCCGTTGTCTCCCCCGATGTCAAAGCATTTCTTCCCGGAGGTCCTGCCGAGGAAAAGCGAAATTGCCTTCAGCTTCTGCTGTTTCAGTATGGACTTTTCAAAAAGCGTAAGATGCCAGTTATTGCTCGTCACGGGACACCTCTACTTTGTCAATCGCCAGATTACTTTTTCCTGTAAAGAAGACAAGAAATTCCAGTATTTCCGGTTTGTGAAGTTCGAACGGAAGAGCAAACCTTTGATAGGCATTCTTATCCGCGAAATCGGTTCCGTTGATAGTTCCGGAGGCAATAATCTTTTTCCTGCGGGACGAACCTGCTTCAATCCTTGCTATATCGGAGGAGGTAGTATCCTGCGTTTTGAGGTAGAAAGAAACTTCGTATTTGCCCTCCGGATATCTCCTGTTTGGTCCGGAGATGAGATAGTCGCGGGGTTCCCTGCCGGATTCAGCGAAAAGCGCCCTTCCGCCTGATGCGGATTTGTCAGCCTCCACACGCCCAATATGAAAGAGGTCCTCTGCTTCGTAGAGATTTTCAGGGTCTTCTCTATCTCTGAAGAGAATATAAACGTAGTCAGCCCATGAACCGGCATTGCCATAGTGATATACTCTGAATTCCAGTCTTTGTGGTTCATCCAGATCAACAGGAAGAACGAAGTCCTGGTATCTGTTGGGTGAAGAGAAATCGGTTCCCCTGAGTATCTTCTCAGCAAGAATAGTCTGCCCCTTATCCGTGCAGATATCTATCTTGAGTGCTTCAGGGACTTTCGCCCTATTCTGCGGCGACCCCTTAGTGATGCCGTCTGTCTTCAGCCTGAAGGTTACGTTGTATTTTCCCGTGGGAAACGTCCGGTAGGGGCCGAATAACAGATGCCCTTCTTTCTCCCTGTCTGCCTTCCCGAAAACAGCATATTCTCCGGAAGCTTGCGAATCCTCTACGCGGATTCCGGTCTTGCGGGGCAGTCTCTCTGCCTCATAAAGAGTTCCTATGGCAGACGATTGGCTGAAGTTGTCGGGAGAACTGCCGGATGGTGCGGGGAGTAGTTCGAAGAGCCAGGTGGGGTGGTCATGAGCGATGAATTTCAGGTATTTGGACCCCTTCAAATTCCTGAGAGAAAAGCTGTAAGGGTAAGGGCTGACCTTGTAAGGGAAAGCGTCCTCGTGCAATGTTACGTATTTCACATTGAGGTCTTTGAGCAGGTTGTACTGATTCTCCCGCATCTCTCCGAAGTCCAGATTGTAAAGTGGGAAGAATATATCTTGCACGTAGCCCGCCGGGGTTGTGGAGGAATATCCGTTAATTAGCCTTGCCCTTGTTCTGGCTGCGTTGTAGAGGTAAATAGCCGACCAGGATGAGTCGCCCGGCCAGATGGGCAGTTCCAGTAATCTCTTTTTGCCAATATTGTCCTCTATGGTTTTGTAGACTTCGTTACTGCCTGGAACCAGACTTATGCCAACCGGTTTCAGGGGATGATAGTCTATTAGTATTCCGAGCATGAGAATTGCGAGAATGGCATGCTTGGCGCTCCCTCTGCCTTTCCATTCCTTTATCCACTTTGCTCCAAAACCGGCAAGTATCGATATGCTCAGGAAAGCGAGTACCATTATCCGTCCCGGGGTGCGGGAGAAATTGTAGTATGGGACATATTTATGGCAGAATCTGTATATGGGGAAAATGTTATCGAGGCTTGGCCCGAGAGCCAGGACAAGGCTGACGAGAAGTACGATCCCGTAAAATATTCTTACTGCCAATTCTCCGTAACCTGCGGGGCGGTGCCCCGGCTTGCCAACCCTTCCTTTGAAGAATCCATAAAAAAGCCCGGCAATAACCAGCAGCAGCGGGACTATCCCCGGATATATGTATTTCTCGATTGTCTTGTTGTTTCTCCTCAGTATATCGCCCACAGCGGGTGAGAAAAGGCGTATCTCGGTCCATTCTCTCCCACTGCTGATAGTGGAAGCGGCAAGTTTCTCACTTCTCAGTAGGAGGACGGAAACTACGGAGAGAAAGATGAAGAATAGAACGGGCATCAATCCTTTCCACCAGCCATTTTTTTCCCCGCTCAGCTGAAATGACCTGAACAGTATGAAGACGCCCATAAAGAGAAAGATGTAATACGTAAGGTGTAATTCTATGAGAGCCAGCGACAGAATGCACAATCCCGAAAATACTCCATATTTGTATGATTTCCTTGAGAATCCCATCTCGAGAAAATATACGGACAGCGGCATAAGACAGGCGAGGAATCCTCCCGGGTGTCCCGCCAGGAGATGCGCGGTTCTGAAGGGAGCAAGCGTAAAGATTATTGCCCCGAATATGGCGGAGCACTTATCTCTTGTGTAGAAGTGGACAAGGAGATAGGCTCCCAATCCTGAAAGGAGGAAAGAGAAAATCATCATCGAATTGTAGGCAAATGTGTTCCCGAATACGGAAAAGACAAGAAAAAGGAGAGACATTGGCAGAAACTGTGTGGAGAAATTGCTTTCTGCATCATCAACGCTGAACTGGTACGGGTCAGTGAAGAAAGCAGTCCTGCCGGCAGCGGCATCTTTGAAAAGCCACAGCTTGTAATAGAGCTGGAGGTAATCTCCCTGGATGAGCGGTGTAACTTCATACCCCGGCGCCGGCAGATAGGAGTAGGGCATGCCCCTGCTGAAGTAAGAAACAAGCGGGTATGTGTATATAATCCCGAGAACAATGAATGTCAGACACAGGATGAGAATTATCTTCCGGCTTGTGCCCTCTGACCTGCCGGGCTTGGTATCTTCTTTTTCTGCTCTTTCTTTATCCATTATAAATCATTGCTGTCCAAATTAGTAGAAGTGTCATGCCCGTGAAAACGGGCATCCAGAGGTCTTCTTACAAAAAAGATGGATTCCCGCTTTCGCGGGAATGACATTTTTTATTCATTTCTTTCATAAGAACCGAGTAGTTTCCTCAATTTTCCATATCCGATAACGTTATCGTTCAGATAAGAGATGAGGTACTGAAACGGGATGCCTGCCACTTTTTTTCGGAAGAGCCTGTCGCACTTGTTGCAGGGGGAAAGCTCTTCGACGCCTGATAACATCTGTTTTCTCAACGATACGTAGTCAGCGCCGTTCCATATTTCTCTCAGCGGCTTCTCTCTAACGTTTCCAAACCTGATTTTCCCATAGTAGTCTTGCGGGCAGGGAGAAACAATTCCATCCCAGAAAATAACAGATGAGTACCATAGGAATGTGCACATCGTGTATGTTCTCTCACCCGAATCGCTTGTGCCGATATCAAGGTAGCCTGCCCAGTTGTAGAGCTTCTTGAATATCATTTCATCAAGCCCAAGTTTTCTGAAATGTTCCGAGAACTTTTTCCTGTTTTTCTCGTTAGCAGGGCTCCGGTATTCGGGGAACTCGATTTCCTCGATTACCGTGTACGGTTTTCTGAGACCGTGTTCTTTCTTGTATTCGAGGAAACGGGAAATATTGTCCATTGTCTCATCAAAATCAGCATTTACCCGTATCTTTTCATACGTTTCTTTGGTGAAGCCGTCCACTGAGAATGAAACAAGGTCTGGGCCTGCTTCAAGTATTTTCTTGGAAAGCTCCGGTTTCATCAGTGTGCCGTTTGTGTGGAATTTGACCTTAAGCCCGGCCCTTTTTGCGTATTCAATCATTTGCGGGAGTTCCGGATGGAGGAGAGGTTCGCCGCGGTGGTGCAGGTAGATATCGTATACGTAGTCCTTTACCTCATCTATGATTTTCCTGAAGAGGTCGAAATCCATCAATCCTTTTTCGCTTGATGGCATTGCTTTGTTCAGACACATAACGCATTTCAGGTTGCAGACGCTTGAGGTTTCTATCCAGAGGCGGATTGGCAGCGAACTGAGTGAGGTCTTT
>JAUVJM010000116.1 GCA_030596585.1 bacterium | reverse complement strand
TAGCTCTGGCTATGGCGGCGAAGGATACACTATCCAACCTTTTTGGGGCTGTTGCTTTGTTCACCGACCGGCCTTTTCAGGTAGGTGACCGGGTGATTGTCGAGGGGTGCGATGGGCCTGTGGAATCTGTTGGGATAAGGAGCACTCGTATCAGGACTCTTGATGGCACACTGGTGACCATACCCAACTCAAGGATGGCAAACGCTGTAATAACCAACATTGCTAAACGTCCTACCATAAAGAATCTCTATACCCTGGGGGTGACCTACGATACCGGATA
Source organism: bacterium (assembly GCA_030596585.1). Classification (GTDB taxonomy): domain Bacteria; phylum NPL-UPA2; class JAUVJM01; order JAUVJM01; family JAUVJM01; genus JAUVJM01. The sequence continues at coordinate 3,759 of JAUVJM010000116.1, read as the reverse complement.
CGATAAGATTGGAAAGGCGCTGGAGATTGTCAGGGGTATTTATAAAGATCACCCCAGCACCGATAACTACTGGGTCTATTTTAAGGAATTCGGCGCTCATTCGCTCAACATTCTGGTTATACACTGGTGCAAATATTTGGCTTATGAGGAATTCCTCAAAGCCACCGAAGAGATCAATATTGAGATAATGAAGCGTTTTGAAGCAAATGCAATTGAGATAGCTTTCCCAACGCAGACCCTGTATTTAAAAAATGAGGAAAAATCAGTTGCCACAGGTGAGAAAAATCCGGATGTATGATAATTTCGTAAAGTTTTTGGGGACTGCCGGCGCTCGCTTCGTGGTGGCAAAGCAGCTGCGCTCATCCGCAGGAACCTTTCTCAGGATTTGCGGCAAGAACGTGTTAATGGACCCGGGACCGGGAACTCTGGTAAGGCTTGCGAAGTCCAGACCAAAGATTGAGGCAGAGGAGCTTGATGCAATCATCCTCACCCATATGCATATAGATCACTCCAGCGATGTCAACGTCGTGATTGATGCCATGACAAACGGGGGATTGAACAAAGGCGGGACGTTGTTCGCAACCGAGGAGTGTCTCAGCGGAGAGAATAAGGTTGTTCTGAAATACCTGCGCGGTTTTCTTGAAGATATTGTCGTGCTGAAAGAGAACTCAGAGTATCGGCTCGGAGATATGAGATTCCGGACGTCTCTCAGACACCAACATCCTGCAGAGACGTACGGCATAAAATTCGACGTGGATGGGGAGACTGTGTCTTTCCTCGTTGATACGGGATTTTTCCCGGAACTGGCGCGGGGCTATGCGGATTCCGGCATTCTAATCATCAATACGGTAATGCTCAAACCTCATAAGAGCCCGCGGATAAAACATCTCTCTGTTGACGATGTGAGGAGACTCATCAGCGAAATAAAACCGAAGAAGGTTATCCTGACGCATTTTGGTATGACTATGCTAAGAGCAAAACCGTGGAAAGTGGCGGATGAATTAAAGGATGAACTGGGGATTGACGTGACGGCTGCATCTGACGGGATGAAACTTGAGATACGGCATAATAGCTGACATTCATTCTAATCTGGAGGCACTGCAGAGTGTTTTAGCCGCTCTCAGGGAGAGGGGTGTGGATGAGTATATCTGTGCCGGGGACATTGTTGGCTACGGTGCGGATCCTGGAGCTTGCATAAAGAAAACCCGGGAGGTCTGTCAGGTTATAGTTGCTGGAAATCACGACCACGCGGCTGTTGATCTCCTGGATACTGAATATTTTAACCCTGAGGCGAAGAAAGCGGTTCTGTGGACCAGGCGCCAGTTGAGTGAGGAGGAGAAAACCTTTCTTAAGGGTCTCAAGCCGACGGCTGTGCGGGATGGTTTTCTTGTTGTGCATAGCACTCCTCTTGTTCCCAAAGAGTGGAATTATATAAACAGCACCTTTGATGCTTATCGCAATTTCAAGGCTTTTGAAGAGAAGATTTGTTTCGTCGGGCATTCCCATTCGCCCATGGTTTTTACGTTGAATACGAGGGAGCATCTCTGCGAGCACACTTCCGATACAAAAGTTCCCATTTTCGATGAATACCGCTACATTATCAACGTCGGGAGTGTGGGACAGCCGAGGGACGGAAATCCAAGGGCGAGTTTTGCGGTGTATGACACGTCTCTAAAGCAGGTCGAGATAATCAGGGTCGAGTATGACATTAAGTCCGCGCGGAGGAAAATTGTTGCGGCAGGCCTCCCCGAAGGGCTGTCGCTAAGGCTTGTGGCGGGAATATGATGGCAAATGGATAAGGTTCTGGGGCAGATAGAAAATCTTCGGCGGGCGATAAGACATCACGAGCGGTGCTACTATGTGGACAACAACCCGGAAATCTCTGATGGGGAATTCGATGCACTAATGCGGAGATTGAAGGAACTGGAAGAGAGATACCCGCGCTACGAATCGCCCTTTTCTCCTACGCAGAGGGTTGGCGGACAGCCCCTTGAAGGTTTTTCCACCGTCAGACACCGCGTTCCCAAACTGAGCATGGACAATGTCTATTCGGAGCAGGAACTGCAGAAATTTGTAGATCGCCTGTCCAGGTTACTTCCCGGGGAGGATATGGAATATGTAGTCGAGCTCAAGATAGACGGGGTGGATGTGAGTCTTGTGTATGAGGACGGATTGCTTGGGCGGGGAGCAACTCGTGGTGATGGACTAAACGGGGATGATGTAACCCGCAACCTCAGAACAATCAGGAGTATTCCTGTTGTTCTGGAACCGAAGGATGTAGGAGTGCCGCGTGTGTTCGAGGCGCGCGGTGAAGTGTACATGCCGCTTGGGGGTTTCAGGAAGATGAATCAGGAGAGGGAGAGGAATGAGGATGTTGTGTTTGCCAACGCACGCAATGCGGCGGCGGGCTCCTTGAAACTTCTTGACCCGCGTCTTGTTTCGGACAGACCTCTTGATATTTTCGTCTTTGGAATTGATTACTGGGAGGAGATGGAGTGTGGAACTCACTGGGAAGCACTGGAGATTCTGAAGAAATTGGGGTTCCGGACAAACCCTCATTGCAAATTATGCAGGAATCTGAAAGAAATCGTTGAGTACTATAACCTGTGGAAAGAAAAACGGTCTGAGCTTGATTACGATATTGACGGTATGGTAATCAAGGTTAATTCGCTTTCTCAGCAGAAAGCTCTCGGTGCCACCAGCAAGAATCCGAGGTGGGCGATTGCCTACAAGTTTCCTGCCAGGCAGGCAACTACCGTGTTGAAACACATAGAGGTGCAAGTTGGCAGGACCGGAGTTCTTACGCCTGTGGCTATACTCGAGCCGGTTGAACTGGCGGGTTCCACTATTAGCAGGGCGACTTTGCATAATGAAGATGAAATAAAGCGAAAAAAGATACGGGTTGGCGACTGGGTTATTCTCGAAAAGGGCGGAGATGTTATACCCAAGATTGTTAAATTTGTGGAGAGTAAGCGTACGGGCAAAGAGATAGAGTTTCACATGCCGGGGCGGTGTCCTGTTTGCAACTCGGATATTGTCAAGGAAGAAGGAGAAGTCGCCGTTCGTTGCGAGAATCCTGCCTGTCCCGCGCAGTTGAAAAGGAGACTTCAGCATTTTGCGTCCCGCCGGGCAATGAATATAGAGGGATTGGGAGAAGCAGTCGTGGCGCAGTTAATAGATGGAGGTCTTGTAAAGGATTGTGCGGGTATCTACGAGATGAAGCTAAGTGGGCTTCTCTCTCTTGAAAGAATGGCGGAGAAGTCGGCGGGAAATCTTCTTTCGGCAATTGAGAATAGCAAATCTGCCTCCCTGAGCCGGCTCATTTTTGCTCTTGGGATCAGACATGTTGGGACACATGCGGCTGAGGTAATTGCTTCCGGGTACAGCAGTTTGAAAGAACTTGAGGGCGCTGGCGTTGAAGATTTGGAGGCGATACCGGAAATAGGGCCGGTTATGGCAAAGAGCATATACTCCTTTTTCCGTATGAAGGAGACGAAAGACATTTTGGAAAGGCTTGTCTTTGCCGGCGTCGGAATGAAACAAGAGAAGGCAAGGAGAGATAGCCAGCCTCTTGCGGGTAAGAGCTTCGTCTTCACCGGGGTGCTCGAGCGGCACACGAGGTCTGAAGCAGAGGGGCTTGTAAGGGAACGGGGAGGAAGAACGAGCAATTCGGTGAGCCGTAATACGGATTATGTCGTGGCGGGGGGAAATCCGGGTTCCAAGAGAGACCGGGCGGCTGAATTAAACGTCACAATTCTC
>JAUVJM010000003.1 GCA_030596585.1 bacterium | reverse complement strand
TTGTTCAGGCTGAAGACTGTAAGGCTGGAGAGAAAAATGAGGGCGCCGTGCGTCTGCTTCAGCCTACGGCCTATCTACCTACAGCCTATCTTCACTATTCCCGCATTGCTTCCCGGGCAACTTCCTCAATCGAAGTAACCCCCGCGAATATTTTCTCAATACCGTCTTCCCGCAAACTTCTCATCCCGCCCTTTTGAGCAGCCGCTCTGATGTCTTTAGTCGGTGCTCTCTTAAGAACCAAAGAGCGCACTTCTTCGTTCAGAATCAACACCTCAAATATTCCTATCCTTCCCAAATAGCCGATATTCTTGCACCTGTCGCATCCTTTACCGCGGTAGAAACTTTTTCCTTTTGCCTCTTCGGGTTTCAGCCCAATGGTTCTCAACTCGTCCTTTTCCGGTTTGTATTCCTCTCTGCAGTTGTGGCAAACGGTCCTCACCAGCCTTTGCGCAACGATAGCCTCCAATGTCGAGGTGATGAGAAAAGGCTCAACTTCCATGTCAATAAGCCTGGTTATTGTTCCAGGCGCATCGTTTGTGTGGAGGGTACTCAGTACAAGATGTCCCGTGAGTGAAGCCTGAATTGCCATATCCGCAGTTTCTTTGTCGCGTATTTCCCCAACAAGTATTTTATCCGGGTCCTGGCGGAGTATGTGGCGCAGACAGATTGCGAATGTCAGGCCAATGTGTTCTCTGATCTGCACTTGCACAATACCCGGGATGTCATATTCCACCGGGTCCTCAGTGGTAATAATCTTGACATCTATATCATTAAGTTCCTTGAGGCATGAGTACAGCGTGGTGGTCTTTCCGCATCCGGTAGGTCCCGTTGCCAGAATGATTCCGTTCGGTTTTTTTATAACTTCCTCAACTATCCTGATGTTCTCTCCCGTGAGTCCGACATGCGCCAGATCAAGCATGACGATGCTTTTGTCAAGAATTCTCATAACGACGCTTTCGCCGAAGATAGTGGGAAGTGTGGAAACTCTCAGGTCAATACCCTTGCCCTTCATGCTTAGCTGAATACGCCCGTCCTGCGGAAGTCTCCGCTCTGCAATGTCCAGGTTTGCCATCACCTTGATTCTTGAGGTAACCGCGAGGCTGAGGTGTTTCGGAGGAGGAATCATCTCATAGAGCATTCCGTCTACACGGTAACGTATACGGAACTGGTCCTCGAAAGGCTCGAAATGTATGTCACTTCCTCTGTCTCTTATTGCCTGAATGAGCACTAAATTCAAAAGTTTTACCACGGGCGCCTGTTCTGCCAGATCTCTCAAACTCGCAATGTCAATACTCTCACTTGCTTCTTTTTCGTCCTCTACCGAAACAGCGCCTCCCATCTCATCTTCAATCTGTTTGAGCAAATCTCCGACCGACTCCGTATCTGTTCCGTAGTGCTGGTCTATAGCATGGCTGATATCTTCCTCACCGGCAATTACTCCCTTTATCTCACAATTGAGCATGAAACGCAGATCATCAAGAGTTTGAATGTCCATGGGGTCTGCCATTGCGACGATGAGCGTTTTATCTTCCCATCGCAGTGGCAGTATTTTGTAGATTCGGGCAATGCTGCCGGATACCCGTTCAAGCAGTTCCGGCTCAGGCACACAGGTAGTGATATCCTCAACGGTCATACCGCTCTGAGCATGAAGCGCGGAGAGAATGTCTTCCTCAGTTACTAACCCCATATCAGCGAGTGTCTGGCCGAGCAATTTGCCTGTGGCAGATTGCCTCTCGAGAGCTTCCTCGAGGTCATTCTCAGTTATGCGACCCCTGCCAATCAGCAGGGTTCCAAGCTGTGTCTGATCTCTACCTGCCAATGTTTCACCCCACATAAAATACAATTACGAATTATGAATTACGAAAAGCCCAAAGTAACCGTTCACGGTTAAAAAGTGAACCCCGTTTACTCTTCGAGTAAGCAAAAGCGCATCGAGAAGATAGGTTCTCGACAAGCTCGAACAATAATTTCGTAACCGCGAACGATTGCCTTTTCTTTCATTCGTAATTCGTAATTCATAATTCATAATTCGTAATTGCTTTTTAAGCTTTTCCCAATTCTTAATTGCTTCCAACGTTTCCTGCTCTTTCCTCAATCTCATCCACGTTTGATGACATGGTAGCCACGTCATCATATGTGATGAGACCTTTGCTGTAAAGCTCGGACAGCGACTGGTCCATGGTTTTCATACCGAATTTCGATCCTGTCTGTATGGAAGAAGTAATCCTGTACGTTTTTTTCTCCCTTATCATGTTGGCAATGGCGGGCGTGCATGACATTATTTCAAATGCAGCGACCCTGCCTTCTCCGCTTGCCCTTGGCAAAAGAATTTGCGAGATGACCGCCGCTATAGAAACAGACAACTGTATCCTTATCTGATCCTGCTGGTTCATAGGGAAGGCATCAATAATTCGGTCAACTGTTCTTGCCGCTCCTGTTGTATGCAGTGTTGCAAAAACAAGGTGACCTGTCTCGGCGGCGGTGATTGCTGCCTCCATCGTCGAGAGGTCTCTCATTTCCCCAATGAGTATCACGTCCGGGTCCTGCCGCAGACCTCTCATAACAGCTTCGTTGAATGACGGGACATCCACACCGATTTCTCTCTGCGTTAGCAGACTTCTCTTGTGTGAATGATAATATTCTATCGGATCTTCGATGGTCAGGATATGGCAGTTGCGTTCTTCATTGATGACGTTAAGCATTGCCGCAAGGGTCGTGGTTTTGCCCGAGCCTGTGGGACCCGTCACCAGAATGAGGCCCCTCGGGCGCCAGAGTAGTTCCTTAATGGTGAGTGGGAGTCCCACTTCGTCGAGGGTCATTAACTTAGATGGAATAAGCCTCAATGCCAGACCGTAATGCCCTTTTTCTCTGAATACGCTGACGCGGAAACGCGCGATGTCACCAAAAGAAAACCCGAAGTCCGTCCCGCCCATTTCCTCAATCTTCGGCTGGTGTCTCTCCGATGTTATAGCTTTTTGAAATTTCTCGGTGTCCCGCGGGTTCAGCGGCTCGACATCAAGGTATTTCAAAACTCCGTCAATACGCAGGACCGGCGGCTTGCCCACCGCAAGATGCAGATCCGACGCACCCCTATCTATAACAACCCTAAGAAGCTCCTGTAACTCTGCCATGTTTTCTCCTCATGCTGCTCGTTGTTCGCCGCCCTTATCTCACAGGATTTTTGCGCATTACGAGATACGATTCACGAGCAACGAGATACGGTCTTTAAGAAACGTCCTGCTGTGTTATTCTCAATACTTCCGACAGTGTCGTGCGGCCATCCAGCACCTTCCGGATGCCGTCTTCCCTGAGAGTTCTCATTCCCTCTTCTTGAGCCTGTTTTCTTATTTCAGAAGCGGATGCACTCCGCATTGCCATTTCCTGAATTGTGTCACTCATGACCATCAGCTCAAAAATGCCCTGCCTGCCTTTGAATCCGGTGTGGTTACATTCAGAACAGCCTTTTCCACGGTAGAGCTTCACTTTATCCTTTTGGGACGAGTCAAACCCGAGTTGTATCAGTTCGTCCATTCTGGGCGGGTATGCTTCCTTACAATTTTGGCATATGATGCGAACAAGTCTCTGACCCATAACTGCCTGCACAGAGGAGGCAACGAGAAAGGGTTTTACTCCCATGTCTATCAAACGTGTTATGGCGCCCGGCGCATCGTTCGTGTGGAGAGTGCTGAATACAAGGTGCCCGGTTAGGGCGGCTCGTATAGATATCTCTGCCGTTTCCGTGTCGCGAATCTCACCCACCATGATTATATCCGGAGCCTGCCTGAGCATGGAGCGAAGGACCCTTGCAAAAGTAAGTCCTATCTCCGTCCTGACCTGACTCTGGTTGATTCCCGAAATGAGATACTCCACAGGCTCCTCGACAGTGATGAGTTTCCTGTCCGGTCTGTTGAGTGTGTGCAGGGAGGCGTAGAGCGTTGTCGTTTTGCCGCTGCCGGTTGGTCCCGTAACGAGAACTATACCATTAGCAACGGCGAGTATCGATTCAAATTTCTTCAAGTCGTCTTCCATGAAACCGAGTTCCTCGAGTCCGAGCAGAACGCTGCTTTTATCGAGAATCCTAAGGACGACGCTTTCACCAAAAAGTCCCGGCAGTGTTGAGACCCTGAGGTCAACCTCCTTGCCCAGGAGATTAAGTTTTATTCTGCCGTCCTGGGGCAAACGTTTCTCGGCAATGTCCATACCTGCCATGATTTTCAGGCGGGACGTAACGGGACCTCGCAGCTTTCTGGGAGGACCCGGCACCTCATTAAGTATACCGTCAACCCGGTATCGTATGCGGAACTTCTTTTCGAGAGGCTCAATGTGAATATCACTTGCTCGTGCCCGGAATGCTTCAAGTATTATCAAACTCACAAGCTTGACAATGGCAGCGTCGTCGCTTTCTTCTTCCGTCGTTATTTGTTCCTTAACATTGAAATCAACGTCGGTTTCGCTCAGTTCATCGAGCATGGTGTCCACAGTTTTCTCTTCGGTTCCGTAGTATTTGTTAAGCGCCGCTTCAATGTCGCCCACCGTACTGAGGACACCTACTACTTCACATCCCAGCATAGCACGCAGGTTATCGATTGCAAGGAAGTCCAGCGGATTTGCCATTGCTACGGTAAGAGAGTTATTCTCGAATTTTATCGGTACTATCTTCTGGCGTCTTGCCACTGCAGGTGAGATTTTTCTCAACGCCTCATCCTGTATTTCTTCATCTGAGAGCTTGGCCACAGCCATCCCGAACTGTGTTGCCAGCGCCTGGGATAAAGACTCACTGCTGACTACACCCATCTTGACAAGCACAGTTCCCAAGCTTTCTCTGGTTACCTTCTGCTCCTCGAGAGCTAAGAAGAGCTGTTCTTCGGTAACCAGTCCGACATCCTGCAGAATCTCGCCGAGTCTTTTGTTTCTTACAACCATGAATCCCTCACTTCGTTCAGGATAGAGCACCAGAGGCACAAAGTAAAAACATCAGCTGTCCCACTTTGTGCCTTTGTGCCTGTCTTTTACTTAGTGCCTCTGTGCCTATCTGAGATATTTATTCTATCCTCACACCATAGGGATGTCAAGGTATCTCTCCTACCCTGCGTGGAAACAACGTTCTCAGAATATTTTTAATATGAAAGGGGATAGTAGTGATTACCGGCAGAGGTATAAACTGATAAGACGGCTCACTCAGAGTTCCGCCTATGTGATGCTGGACGATGAAAAAGTCGAGAATTCTTGAGAGAATGGATGTGATCTCGATCACGCCGGGATCCTTTGCCATAAACGCTCTTGTGAAAGCGGTGGTAACGGTAAAATCGAGGTTCCCGTCAAACTTGAGTTCCCCGCGCGCGTCAACACCTACATCCTCTCCGATAAGTCTCAGATTGCTTGTGCTGATTGCTCCGCCCCTGACTCTGAAGTCGGCGGTTCCCTGTCTGAAAATACCGGGCTTAAAAGCCGGTTTCATTATCAGAGTTACCAATCCGTAGAACACGGGGACATCCCAGAGTTTCCCATTCCTTATTCTGGCGGAACCTTTTCCGTTCCAGCTCTGAGGATTGTTTGCTTTTCCCTTCACGCTCGCATTTATGTCAAGCTGACCTGTGATATCACTTGCGCCCGGCTTTATGCTTTCTGCCAGTTCGGCAAGCTTGAGTGCGGAGACATCGCATTCCAGTGAAAACTCGCCGCTCTCAACCTGAATTTCAGATGAACCTTTGAGCGTCCCGCCATACACCTGAGCGGTAATGTCGGAGAAGCTGAGTTTGCCATTGAGAAATTTCGCTTTGGCGCGGAATTCTTTTGCTTCGAGACCCGCAAGGCTGAGTTCCGCAAGGCAGGCGGAAGCTCGTATCTTTGAATCGCGGATATTCGCCCCCGGCTTTCCCACAGCAGAAACAGTTCCTACAAGTCTTGTGTTCATCTTCGAGGCTGGGTTTTCAGGATTGCAGGTTAATGCAAGGTTGGCAAAAGCAGCCGCGGCAAAGCCGGACTTGGATGTGAATCCTGTCAGTCTCAGGTATCTGATGCGAACTGTCTGTCCCTGCCGGATTAGTCTTCCCTCATTGACGACTATGGTCGGAAAGGCTGCCATCACAATCGCCTTCTTAAAGAGAAAGAGGCACCGCTCAGGTTCGTGTAAGAGGAAGACAGGCTTGTCGAAAACGATTCTTTTGACACTTAGTCTGCCCGTCTGACCAAATCCGGCAAACAGGAACATCCGGGGTACGGTAGCTGAAAGCTCCTTTTCCCGGATTGCAACATTCTCGAGAACCAAACCGCGATATGAGTTCAGCCCCACTTTGGCAACTGTAACTTCGAAACCGAGCAGGGCTGATAGATACCTGCAAGCCAGATGCTCCATAAATACGCCTGAAATCTGGCAAATCAGGCAGAGAATCGCAAGAGCGATTAGACAAACCGCTGCTGTCTTTCTCTTATCTTTTCTCGAAAGACTCCCGGCTTTTTGATTTGAGCACCTTGCGGCGTTTGCGCTGGCTTGGTTTCTCATAGTGTTCATGTTTCTTCATCTGCTTCAAAATTCCTTCCTTGTCAAGCTTTTTCTTCAACCTGCGCAGTGCCCTCTCCAAGGGCTCATTTTCCCGTAGCTTCACTATAGGCACGAGTTTCAGACCTCCTTTGCAATCGTATTTGTGAATACTCACTCAACCATGTTGTAAGTTCCGTAGGGGCAGGCTTGCCTGCCCAATCAGGGTGAGCAAGCTCACCCCTACTGGACGTATTCTCTCAGGTCACTGTCTAAAAGTTTCTTCACCATTTGCTTCACTTCCTGGGCTTTTTCTTTGGGACAGACCAGCACAGCGTCGTCCGTGGCAACTATTATCATGTTGGAAAGACCAATGGCGGCGACAAGCGGCTTGTCCCCAACGACTATCGAATCACGCGTGTCGATTCCAACAAACTTTCCCATACTGACATTCCCCAACTCATCTCTTTTCCTTATTCTTTCCATCGCAAGCCAGGATCCAACATCGTCCCATCTGAAATTGCCTCTGACCATGACCCTGTTTGCTGCCTTCTCCATTACCCCGTAATCGATCGAGACGCTCTCAAGCTCGGTGTAGACTTCCGCAATAGTCTCTCTTTGATTTCCAGAAGGCGCGTTTCTTATTCTTTCCAATCCCTCAAAGAGACGGGGCATATATTCTCTTATTGCTCCCATTATCGCGGGATAAGTCCATACGAACATCCCGCTGTTCCAATAGTACCTGCCGCTTTCAACAAATTTCTTTGCCTTGACCGGAGACGGTTTCTCCACGAATGCTTCCGCAGAATAAATCTCCACGCTGTTTTCTTCGCCGATCTTATTTCCTACTCTGATATATCCGTATCCGGTTTCCGGACCTGCCGGCTTTATGCCAAACACGACAAGACTTTGCTGTTTTTCGGCGTTCGCTCTTCCGGCTGAGAGACAAGTCAGGAACTCCTCTTCATCAGGAATGACATGGTCGGCAGGAAGAACTGCCATTGTGGCAGATGTGTCATCTTTCTCAATCCGAACGGCGGCGAGGCCGATTGCGGCTGCCGTGTTCCTGCCGATTGGCTCGGAAATAATATTTCCCTCCGGCAGACCCGGCAATTGATTTTTGACTTCGGCCCCGATTTCCTGGCCGGTAACAACGTAGACCCGCTCGAGCGGGATGAGCGGCTCGATACGTTTCACGGTTACCTGAAGCATAGTCTCTGTTCCCGCAATTGCCTGCAGTTGTTTGGGCTTGTGAAATCTGCTCCGCGGCCACAATCTCTCACCGTGCCCGCCAGCCATGATAACTGCGTTTAGCATTTCGTCCCCTTTATTACACTGTGACACAAATTTCTGTCATTGCCCGGCTTGATCCCCCGATCAAGTCGGAGGACGCAATCCAGAATCCATAGTTACAGTCTGGATACCCGCTCCCCGCCTTCGCGGGAACAAGCTTTGCGGGAATGACAAATAATAGACTTTTCTTCTACGGATTGAATAATATCACAGATTTTGAGTGCGGTCAAACAAATTTGGGTTTGACTTTCTGCCCGTTATTCCGTAGCATATCAGAAGGAATAAAAGTAAAGTTTGCGTCATTCTGAGCCCCGAATGACTTCGGGGCGAAGGATCTCGGAGATTCTTCGGGCTTTGCCCTCAGAATGACAGACGGGAACATAGTTTGCTGAGCTTTTATAAATGAAAATATCTTTGTTTGAAAAAACTGGGGGTGCAATTCTGGATGGCTTAGAAGCCGCAGGCGGCACGATTCGGCTTCTGGCAAACAGCCTTTACTGGTGCAAAGCTGCGCCCCGCTACCGCTCCGGCATTGTCAATCAGATGGATGTAATAGGAGTGGGCAGTATACCCGTAGTCGGCCTGGTTTCCATTTTTTCAGGCATGGTTCTTGCTCTGCAAACCGGTCTTGAATTATCCCGCTTTCATGTTGAGGAGATGGTAGGAAGCATCGTTGCCGTTTCTATGTTCCGTGAGATGGGGCCGGTCATAACCGCTATCATTGTGGCAGGAAGAGTCGGCGCCGCAATGGCGGCTGAACTCGGGACAATGAAAGTCTCTGAGGAGATCGATGCTCTGGAGACTATGTCCATAAATCCCGTTCGATACCTTGTTATGCCGCGGGTGGTTGGTCTGGTTTCGATGCTTCCGGTACTGACGATTTTCGGCATTTTGATTGGTATTGGCGGAGGGAGTGTCATAGCCAGCAGCATTATGGATGTTGAACCCCAGGTTTTTTTTCAAAAGGGGGTTGATTTTCTAAGTCATAAGGACGTTTTCTCAGGATTAGCCAAATCCGTTGTTTTTGCCTTTCTCATTGCGAGCATTTCATGTTACCAGGGCATCAAAGCGAAAGGCGGGGCAGAAGGTGTAGGGAAAGCAACTATCAGAGCGGTTGTTCTCTCCTTTCTCTTTGTTCTTATATTTGATTACTTTTTGACAAGAATCTTTTATTAAGGCAATTATGAATTAGGAATCAAGAATTCAGTAGTCGCAAAGTTTACTTTGTCTCTTAGCAGAGCAAGCTCTGCAACTACAATAAGTATTCAGTGAGCCATATGTCATTCTGAGCGTAGCGAAGAATCTCCGGAGATTCTTCGGGCTTTGCCCTCAGAATGACAAAATGCAGGTTATTTACTCGGAGTACGGGCTATATCATGATCGAAATTGTAGATGTCTGGAAGAATTTCGGGAAGAAAGACGTTCTCCGCGGAGTCAACCTGAAAGTGAAAAAGGGTTGCACCACGGTCATAATTGGCGGCAGCGGTGCGGGGAAAACAGTTCTCATCAGACACATAATTGGTCTTTTTAAGCCTGACAGGGGAGATGTATTTATTGGCGGCATCTCCGTCCCGAACCTGAATGCGGAGGAACTGGAAAAGGTCCGCAAACAGTTTGGCATGGTTTTTCAGTCAGGAGCTCTCCTGAATTCTCTGACTGTGGGCGAGAATATTGCTCTTCCGCTCATGGAGCATACAAATATGAGCGTGGACGAGATTATGAAAGTGGTAGGGGAAAAACTAAGAATGGTTCATCTTTCCGGGATTGAAGATGAAAGTATAGCAAATCTGAGCGGAGGCATGAAAAAACGGGTTGCCGTTGCCCGCGCTATTGTGAGAAATCCGGAGATAATTTTGTATGACGAGCCGACGGCCGGGCTTGACATGGTAATGGCGCGCAGAGTTGAGAACCTTATTGGTGACCTGAAAGAGCGTCTTGGCGTAACGTCCGTTGTGGTAACTCATGACATCGGCGGGGCTTGCAGAATTGGCGACAGGATAGCTGTACTTTCCGAAGGTGAGATTGTGGAGGCGGGTTCCCCTGAGGAAATAATGAAGAGTAAAACCCCTGCGGTCAGGCGGCTTGTGTACGGAAACAGTGATCACTGTATTTTACGAAGGGGGGCATGATCAAATGGCTATTTCAACTGAAGCGAAGGTTGGTTTTGTTTTCTTTCTCGGCCTGGCAATCCTTGCTGTTTCGACGATTATGGTGGGCCAGGGAGAACTGAGTCTCTATAAGAGAGGTTATACCATTGATGTGGTTTTCCCTTCCGTGGGAGGACTGCGAAAAAATGACTCTGTGGAGCTCGCCGGGATGGAGGTCGGGAAGGTAGAAAATCTCCGGATTGAGAGAGACGGGGTCCGTGTGAGCTTACAGCTCGATGAGGGTGTGGAAATAAAACGGGACAGCAGTATCAGTATTCTTGAGAAGAGCCTCCTTGGAGGCAGAATAGTTTCTATCAGCATGGGCAGTCCCGGAGAGGATACTGTTGCATCCGGAGATACGGTCAAAGGGAAACTCGTGCCCGCAGCTGCCGAGCTTGTTGCCAGAGCAAGCCAGATGGTCGAGAAGCTTGATGAGACACTCAACGAATTGGAAGAGACAATGCCAAAGTTCGCTTCGATTCTCGGGTCAATGGATGAAATTGCGAAAAAAGTTGAGGAAGGCGGAGGTGTACTCGGAAAGCTTATCAGTGATGAAGAACTTGGAGAGAAGCTGGAGGAGACACTCACAGAATTAGTGGATGTGGCGCCCAAATTGGGTTCTATGTTCGAATCAGTGGAGAGAATTACAAAGAAAATAGATAGGGGTGAGGGAACTATTGGTAAACTGGTTGTCGAAGAAACACTCTATGAGGATGTGTCTGAAACTCTTAAGACAGCCAGAGTCGCCGGGGAAAAGATTGCAGAATTCACGGAGCGTATGGAAAAAGTCAAGACCTATATTGGTCTTGACTCCGCATACAACGAGGATAGCAGTCAGACGCTGACAAAAGTATATCTCAGAATTGAGCCCAGATCCCACAAATTCTACCTTGTAGGAGCAACTGCTCTTACCGGTTCAGGGACGGAGTGGGACGAAAAGGACGAAGCTGATATGGAACTGGATTTACAGCTCGGGAGGAGATTCTTAGATAATAAACTTACGGGAAGAATAGGGCTGTTTGAAACAAGGATTGGGGCTGGCATTGACTACGGGTTCAATGACAGATTTTCATTGTCCCTCGAAGGGCGAAATACGTGGACGAGAGAGAAGGATGAGAACATCGATCCCTTTCTTTTAAGAAGCAGGTTACAGTGCCGCGTCTGGAGGGGGTTCTACCTGCACGCGGGAGCGGACAACATTCTTGACGAAACGGCTTTCAATGCAGGCATCAGACTGGAATACAGCGATGAGGACATCAAATATATACTCAGCACGCTGAGCATCGGCAAATAGTCATGGGGGTCAAGTCTTGCATTATAACATTTAATGTTATAATGCAAGACTTGACCCCCGACTTTTCACTGGGAAAAGAAAATGGCTCTTACGCCGCTCATCTCCTTGATGAGTTCCCTGCCCTTTTCCTCACCCATGACGAACAACGCTGTGGACAAAGCATCTGCCTCCATTGCCGTTCTGGCGATGACGGTAACACTTACAAGTCCGGATGCCGGATATCCTGTTCCGGGATCGATTATGTGAGAAAATCTCTTGCCGTTAATAACGAAGAATTTTTCGTAATCTCCTGAAGTGGCAACTGCCTCATTGCTGATTCCTATTACATCTATTACCGAATTGCTGCTGTGTGGGTCCTGTATTCCCACTCTCCATGCTTTCTTACCCAAAGGAGCGGCAAGCGCGCACATATCACCTCCGGCATTGACGAGCGCATTTCTAATTCCTCCGGCCCGCAGAACGGCAGCCATTTGGTCTACCACGTATCCCTTGGCAATTGCTCCCAGGTCAATCTTCATTCCCCGTTTTGCAAGTTTGACCGTGTTTCTACTCCTGTCTAAATGCACATCCCGGTAACCAACGAGTGACAGAGTCTTCTCCATCGCTGATTTATCCGGCATTTGTCTCTGACGGCTGGCGGCTTTTTTCTCGGCGTCCAACGGGGTAAAACCCCATAGTTCGAGCAGGGGGCCCACTGTTATGTCGAACGCTCCGCCGGTCAGCTCGGAGTAGCTGAGAGCATCTTCTATCAGCGAAAAGACTTCTCCCGATACCTTTACTTCTTCAATACCTGCCTTTCGGTTTATTATTGAGATTTCGCTATTTTTGTCGTAGATGCTGAGGAGATTTTGGAGCCGGGTGCCTTCGGCGAATGCCTCGTTTATGATTTTTCTTGCTGTGGCAGGGTCTTCGTGGTGAACAGTAATCTCAACAACTGTTCCCATCAGGAGGGAAGTCTGCTTGACCATTGCAGTCTTTGGTGCTGCGCAACCGGCAAGTAATAGTGCAACCAACAACGGGAGCAGATTTCTATATTTCACAATCATGGGGGGTCAAGTCTTGCATTTTAGCATTAGTAGCGATTTGTATTTGTCACATCTTATCTTTGCGTAAACAAAATGCTAAAATGCAAGACTTGACCCCATTCCTAACTTCCTAATATTTCGGCTATCTGGACAGCGTTGAGTGCGGCTCCTTTTCGGAGGTTGTCGGCCACGACCCAGAGATTGAGCCCCTTTTCTATCGACTCGTCTTTTCTGATGCGCCCGACAAACACTTCATCGCGCCCAGCTGAACTTACCGGTACCGGATACTCGTTAGCGGATGGATTGTCAACCACAATCACTCCTGGAGCTTTGCCGAGAATTTCCCTCGCTTCATCAGGCGTCAGCCGTTTTTCAGTTTCTATGTTGACAGATTCCGCATGTCCGATGAAAACGGGGACTCTCACGGCGGTGGCGGTTATCCGGATAGAGTCATCTTCCAAAATCTTGCGGGTTTCATCAACCAGTTTCATCTCTTCTTTCGTGTAGGCGTTTTCAAGAAAGACGTCAATGTGGGGAAAGACGTTAAAGGCAATCTGGCATGGCAGCACCTTTGCCTCCGCCTTTTTTCCCTGTAGTGGCAGAGCTTGCTCTGCACTGTCAAGAATTGATTGCGTTTGTTCCTTCAGTTCATTCATCGCCGGTGCCCCCGCTCCCGATGCTGATTGGTAAGTGCTGACAACAAGCCTTCTTATTCGCGCCGCATCATGCAGAGGTTTCAGGACTGCAACGAGCTGAATTGTCGAACAGTTCGGATTGGCAATGATGCCCTTGTGTTTACTGATTGCGTGCGGATTGACTTCCGGGACAACCAGAGGCACGTCAGGGTCCATCCTGAAGGCGCTGGTATTGTCAATGACGACGGCGCCTTCTTCCACGGCTCTGGGAACGTATCCCTTGCTGACTGAAGCTCCGGGTGAGGACAGAACAATATCTATTCCCTTGAATGAGAACTCGCTCAGATTTTCTACAGTCAGATTCTCTCCCTTGAATTTCAGAATTTTTCCCTTTGACCTTTCGGAGGCAACCAACGTTATCTCGCTGACAGGGAAATTTCTCTCTCCCACGATTCTTGTCATTTCCTGTCCCACTGCACCTGTTGCTCCAACCACCGCTACTTTATATTTTTTCATTTGGTATCCCTCAATATGTCATCAGTTTCCATCTATACACAGCAACATAAGTAACTGTGCATCTTTGTCACCCTGAGCCCCGAATGATTTCGGAGCAGACTGTGCGAAGGGTCTTTCACAACATTGAGATTCCTCGCGGAGTTTATACTGGGTGAAACGAATACGCTCAGAATGACAGACAATGCGAGATGGCTATCTTGAGTTGGTAACTTCTCTATTGCTACAGATTGCTCACCACAAGGTCACCGACCTCGGAGGTTGAAACGCCGCTTTTTGTTGACAGGTCCCTCATCCTGTCGGTTGCAAGAACTTTTGCTATTGCGGTTTCAACAATGTGTGATGCTTTCTTCTCCCCGAGATGTTCGAGCATCATCTGAGCCGCGGAGATGGCAGCCATAGGGTTAATCACATTTTTCCCTGTGTACTTCGGAGCAGAACCGTGAATCGGCTCGAACATGGAAACGCCTTCGGGATTTATGTTTCCCCCTGCGGCAATTCCCATCCCGCCTTGAATCATGGCGCCCAGGTCTGTAATTATGTCGCCGAACATATTACACGTAACGATGACATCGAACCACTCCGGGTTTTTAACCATCCACATGCAGGTTGCATCAACGAAGGCATAGTCTTTCTTGATGCCCGGATATTCTTCGCCGACCTCGGTGAAGGTTCTTCTCCAGAGGTCATGCGCGTACGTCAGAACGTTTGCTTTGTCGCAAAGGGTAAGTTTTTTGTCCTTATTGCGCTCTTTTGCATAGTCAAAGGCATAGCGAACACATCTCTCAACCCCCTTTCGGGTGTTGACCATTTCCTGCATTGCTATCTCATCCGGCGTACCTTTCTTGACGGTACCTCCGATTCCGAGGTACAGACCCTCGGTATTTTCCCGCACTACCACAAAATCTATATCAGCAGGTCCTTTGTCTCTGAGCGGAGTCCATACACCCGGATACAGTTTGACAGGGCGCAGGTTTATGTACTGGTCAAGCTCAAACCTCAGCTTTAGTAATATTCCTTTCTCGAGTATTCCGGGAGCAACGTCGGGATGCCCAACCGCCCCCAGGTATATTGCGTCCATCCTGCGGAATTCCTCAATGGCGGAATCGGGCAATATCTCTCCCGTTTTCAGATACCTATCCCCGCCGAAGTCATAGGTTTCCGTGTGGATTTTGAAACCCGTTATAGAAGAGACAGCTTCGATCACTTTGAGACCTTCTCTGACAACTTCGGGACCTATTCCGTCCCCCGGCAAAACTGCAATATTATACATTTTTTGCTTTTCTCCTGGCATATTTCATCAGTCCGCCCGCAGAAATGATTCTGTGCAGGAACTCAGGATAGGGCGTGAAACGATACCGGTCCCCAGTCCTTTTGTTATAAAGCATTCCCTCTTCGAATTTGATCTCTACGGTATTCCCCTCGTCCATGCCGTCCGCGGCATCGGGGCATTCGATAATCGGAAGGCCGATGTTTATGGCATTCCTGCAAAATATTCGGGCAAAGCTTTTTGCTATCACACAGGATATTCCCAATCCCTTTAGGGCTCTCGGAGCATGCTCTCTTGAAGAACCACAGCCGAAGTTTTCTCCCGCCGCAATTACATCGCCTTTCTCCGCCTTCTTGTTGAATCCTGGGCTGTGTGTTTCAAAACAGTGTTTTGAAAGTTCTTTTTCATCCGTGGTCACCAGATAGGTTGCCGGAATAATGTCATCGGTGTTTATATTGTCTCCGAATTTGTGAACTTTTCCTGTTATCATAATCTCTTGGGGGTCAAGTCTTGCATTATAACATTAAATGTTATAATGCAAGACTTGACCCCCTCTGTATCCCTTCCGGATGCGTAATTTCCCCTTTAATTGCTGAAGCGGCTGCCACCGCGGGATTGCACAGATAGACTTCGCTCTCAGGATGCCCCATACGCCCGACAAAATTCCTGTTGGTGGTGGCAAGTACCCGTTCTCCTTTCGCTAGAATACCCATATGTCCTCCGAGACACGGTCCGCACGTGGGAGGACTAACAATACCGCCTGCCTCAATGAATGTCTCAACCAGTCCCTCTCTCAATGCCCTCAAATAAATTTTCTCCGTTCCCGGTATAATGATGAGTCTCACATACTCATGGACCTTGTTTCCTTTAAGAATCTCTGCGGCAGTCCGCAGGTCTCCTATCCTCCCGTTAGTGCAGGAGCCGATGACAACCTGGTCAATATTGATTGAACTCAGCTCGCTTGCCGGTTTCACATTAGCGGGTGAGGACGGCAAAGCGACCTGAGGATGGATCTCCGCCGCATCGTATTCTATCACCTGTTTGTAAACGGCATCCACATCGCTTTTGCAGTTTAGTCCATATCTACCTTCCACTGCCGGTACTTCCTTCAGATATTCGGCGGTAACTGTATCCGGTTCAATGACGCAGTTTTTGGCTCCCGCCTCGATTGCCATGTTAGCCATTGTGAAACGGCTATCCATCGAAAGTTTCTCAATTACCTCGCCGCAAAGCTCCATCGCGCAATAACCTGCCCCGTTAACTCCGATGTCGCCGATGGTGTAGAGAATCAGGTCCTTACCGCTAACCCATGGATTGAGTTCTCCGTGATAGATAAACTTAATGCTTTCGGGAACCTTCAGCCAAACTTTACCCTCGATCATAGCGAAAGCAGCATCAGTGCTGCCAACGCCCGTGGAAAATGCGCCCACTGCCCCGTATGTGCAGGTGTGTGAATCAGCACCTATAATTAGTTCTCCCGGTAACGTTAATCCCTCTTCTGGAAGCAAAGCATGTTCGATTCCCTTCCCTTCCTGAAAGAGGTACCTGATGTTGTGCTTTCGGGCAAAATCCCTGACGAGTTTACACTGCTGAGCTGATTCTATATCCCTCGCAGGGGTAAAGTGGTCAAGGACAAGGGCAATCCTGCTCGTGTCAAAAACTTTTTGAGCTCCAAATGCCTCAAACTCTTTGATGGCAAGCGGCGCTGTAATGTCGTTGGCAAGAAGAAAATCAACCTCAGCCATAATAAACGCGCCGGGTTCTATTTCTCCCCCGCCGCAGTGGGCTGATAATATCTTTTGCGTTATGGTTAATCCCATATCTCAAGGGGTCAAGTCTTGCATTATAACATTAAATGTTATAATGCAAGACTTGACCCCCTCCCCATTTTGTTGGCGGCATTGACATAAGCCTTTGCGCTTGCTTCTATTATGTCGGTACTGGTACCTATGCCGATAGAGACTTTTTTCCCTTTTCTTATCCTGACGGTAACTTCTCCCAGAGCATCCTTGCCTGAGGTAACTGCCCTGAGTGAATAGTCAACCAACTCGGCTCCGAGTCCCGTAATTTTGTCAATCGTTTTGTATGCGGCATCAACAGGTCCATCACCGCAGGCAGCATCCTGGAATATCTTGCCCTCTTTTTTGAGCCTCACTGTCGCTGTCGGAATGGTCTGGCTGCCGCTTGTGGTATGAACGTAAACCAGTTTAAAGGTTTCAGGAACAACCGAAATCTCATCCTCAATAATGGCAGTCAGGTCCTCATCGTAGATTTCCTTCTTCTTATCCGCAAGACGTTTGAAGCGCTCAAATGCCTTCAGCATATCCTTTTCGGAGAGTTTGTATCCAAGTCCTTCAAGCCTTTTTCCGAAAGCATGGCGTCCCGAATGCTTGCCGAGCACAAGCCTGCTTTCCTTGAGCCCAATACTCTCAGGACTCATAATCTCATAGGTTCTCTTTTCTTTAAGAACACCGTCCTGATGAATGCCGGCTTCGTGCTTGAAGGCATTATCCCCCACAATAGCCTTGTTTGGCTGTACGTGAATGCCTGTTAGCGTCGTCACCAGCCGGCTCGCTGGGTATATCTCTTTCGTTTTTATTCCCGTCCTGAATCCGAAGTAATCCTCTCTTGTCTTCAGGATCATTACCATCTCTTCAAGAGAGGCATTCCCTGCCCTCTCTCCGATGCCGTTTATGGTGCATTCAACCTGCCTTGCCCCATTCTCTACAGCACTGAGCGAATTGGACGTTGCCAGTCCCAGATCGTCGTGACAATGGACACTTAAGACAGCTTCCTCAATGTTCGGGACATTGCTCTTTATTGTCATGATTAACTTGCCAAACTCAACGGGAGTTGCATATCCCACTGTATCCGGAATGTTTACAACAGTTGCTCCTGCCTCTATTACTGCCTCCACAACCTGACACAGGTAGTCGGGTTCTGTCCTTGACGCGTCCTCAGGTGAAAATTCCACGTCATCACAAAAACGCCGTCCGTATTTCACCGACTCAACCGCCAATCTGAGTATTTCCTGCTTTGCCTTCCTGAGCTTGTACTTCCTGTGGATGGCAGAGGTTGCAAGAAAGATGTGGAGCCGTTTCTTTACTGCCGGCTCGAGAGCTTGTACAGCCAGGTCAATATCCTTCTTGATACAGCGGGCTAATGCAGCAATAACCGGCCCCTTCGTTTTCTCTGCGATTGTTCTGACCGACAGGAGATCTCCGGGGGAACTTGCAGGGAAACCAGCCTCAATCACATCAACCTTGAGTTTTGCCAGTTGTCCGGCAATCTTAAGCTTAGCTTCTGCTCCAAGGCTGGCACCGGGAGATTGCTCCCCATCCCGTAAGGTTGTGTCAAAAATTATAATTTTCTCGCTCATATCAGACCTCAGACTCTTCTTTTGGGGTCAAGTCTTGCATTATAACATTTAATGTTATAATGCAAGACTTGACCCCATAGACCATAGACTATTTCAGCCAGGGCATCATGGCTCTCAGTTTCTTGCCCACTTTCTCTATCGGATGCTCGGAATCCTTCCTGACCTGAGCATTAAAAACAGGTCTTCCCGCACTGTTTTCGAGAATCCACTCCCTTGCAAATTCCCCCGACTGCACCTCCTTAAGAATTTTTCTCATTTCAGCTCTGGTCTCTTCGCTCACAATCCTTTTTCCTCTGCTCAGATCCCCATATTCGGCAGTATCGCTCACTCTGGCTCTCATCCCCATTATCCCGTGAGTATGAATCATATCAGTAATTAGCTTCAACTCATGCAGACATTCGAAGTATGCAATTTCCGGCTGGTAGCCCGCATCAACGAGTGTCTCAAATCCCGCCCTGATGAGTTCTGAGACGCCGCCGCAGAGGACTGTCTGTTCACCGAAAAGGTCTGTCTCCGTTTCCTCCGCAAAGGTTGTCTCAATGACTCCCGCTCTTGTTCCCCCTATGGCTTTGGCGTATGCCAGGGCAAGTTTCTTCGCTTTTCCGGTATAGTCCTGATAGACGGCTATCAGGCAGGGCACACCTCCCCCTTTTTCATACGTATTTCTAACAAGACTCCCCGGCCCCTTTGGCGCAACCATAAATACGTCTATTGTTTCCGGCGGCACGATTTGCCCGTAGTGAATGTTGAACCCGTGGGAGAATACCAGCGCCTTTCCTTTTGTCAGATTTTGCGAAACTTCGGTTCGATAAACTTTAGCCTGAAAATGGTCCTGCGTCAGAACCTGAATGATGTCTGCTTTTTGAGACGCCTGAGCTGTTTCCATCGGCTCAAAACCGTCTTTCTTTGCCTTTTCCCAGTTAGAACTCCCTTTCAGGTCACTGACGAGAACTTCGATCCCGCTGTCACGCAGATTCTGTGCCTGCGCATGTCCCTGGATGCCGTAGCCTATAATGGCAACGACTTTTTTCTTCAGCAGATTCAAATCAGCGTCTTTGTCATAATACATTTTAGTCATTTTCCCCTCCCAATTTAAAATACAGCGATCAGCAGAGCAAGCTCTGCAACTACAACCGTAGTTGCCCGATTCAGCAGGCTGGCGTGATTGTAGCATTGTAACCGAGGCAGATTCAAGGAAAAAATCCATGCATCGTGCATCGCCGCCAAAAAAGTTTTTTTTAACAGAGCTTGACTTTTCTGCTATTCTTATTAGAATAGGTAGAAAACAAAATTAGAGACCAGAAAAGAGAGGAGTTAATCTGATGGTTCGTTTGAAAAAGATATTCTATCCGGAGTCAGTGGCTGTGATAGGCGCATCCAGAGAAAAAGGCGCTGTTGGGAATGCAGTGTTGTCCAACATAGTTTTTGGAGGTTACAAAGGAATAGTATTTCCCGTGAATCCCAAGGCGAAAAGTGTACTGGGAATCAAATGTTATCCCGGTATTAAGTCAGTGCCCGAGCAGGTTGATATGGCAGTGATAATTGTTCCCGGTGTGATTACTCCAAAAGTAGTTGACGAGTGCGGCAGGAAAGGTGTTAAAGCACTTGTTATAATTTCAGCGGGGTTCAGGGAAACAGGGGCGAAAGGAGCCGAACTCCAGGCGGAAGTAGTTAACCTTGTGAAAAAGTACGACATGGTATTGGTCGGCCCCAACTGCCTTGGAATTATCAATACCGACTCTTCCATATCGCTGAATGCTTCCTTTGGCAAATACATGCCTTTACACGGCGAGATTGGTTTCATTTCGCAGAGCGGAGCGCTTTGCACTGCTATTCTGGACCATGCCAAAAGCGAAGGGATAGGATTTTCCAAATTCATAAGCTTTGGTAATAAAGCAGATTTGAGCGAAGTTGACTTTTTGTCCTATCTCGGAAACGACCCGCAGACAAAGGTCATTCTTCTCTATGTTGAGGATCTGACCAATACGAGAGAGTTTATGAGGGTAGCGAGACAAATTACAACCGGGAAACATGCCAAGCCTATAATTGCAGTAAAATCGGGAAGAACCTCAGAGGGCAGTAAGGCGGCGCTTTCTCACACGGGGGCGTTGGCCGGTTCCGATGCAATATATGACGCGTTGTTTGCCCAAAGCGGCGTTTTGAGAGTGGACTCAGTGGAGCACCTCTTTGCTACGGCCATAGCTGCGGCAAATATGCCAATGCTGAATGGGCAAAGGGTGGCTATCGTTACCAATGCAGGGGGGCCGGGAGTAATGGCTACGGACGCAAGCATAAAGCATGGTCTGGAACTGCCTGCGCTGAAAGAAAGAACGGTTCAGAAATTGAGAAAGGTTCTTCCCAAAACGGCGAGTTTGGGTAATCCTGTTGACTTAATCGGTGATGCCCGGAGTGACAGATATGAAGCCGCTCTACGCATTATCCTGAAGTCTGAAGAAGTTGACAGCGTGATGGTGCTTCTCACACCACAATCGATGACTGATGTGGAGAATATTGCCAGGGTCATAGTTAAGTTGGCTAAAGGAACTAAAAAACCAATATTATGCTCTTTTATGGGAGCATTCGATGTTTCAGCAGGAATCAAAATCCTGGAGCAGAATAAGATTCCTCATTATGCATTTCCCGAAAAGGCAGCAAGGGTTCTGGGTCATATGAACAAATGCCGGGAATGGCGCGGCAGGCAGCAGCTCGGGGTCAGGAAGTTCAGCGTTAGCAAGATAAAAGCTGCAAAGGTCATTGAGCGGACAAAGAAAGATAAAAGGCGTTACCTGCCGGAGATAGAAGCTCTGGAAGTCCTGAATGCATATGGTTTCCCCACGTTGAAGTCAAAACTATGCAAAAATCTCAACGATTGCACAAAAGCGGCTGGTGAAATCGGCTATCCGGTGGCTATGAAGATTGTTTCTCCTGACATTGTGCATAAGTTTGATGTCGGGGGCGTAGTTCTTAAACTAAAAACAGATTCAGAGGTAAAGAAAGCATATGTAAACATGACGCGGAATATCAAGAAGCACTGGCCTGAGGCCAGGATATGGGGAGTCAACGTTCAGGAAATGGCAAAGCGCGGGGAGGAAATTATTATAGGCGCTGAGAGAGATGAACTTTTTGGACCCATTATTATGTTTGGGTTGGGCGGTATCTATGCAGAAGCCATAAAAGATGTTAGCTTTTCCTTCGCGCCGCTCAGGCCGCCCGGACCCAGGGAGATGATAGAATCGGTGAAGAGTTACAAGATACTGGCTGGAATGAGAGGACGCCCCCCTGCTGACATGGACGCAATAGGGGAATGTCTCTTGAGACTATCCCAGCTTGTTGTGGATTTCCCTGAGATATCGGAACTGGATATAAACCCGCTCATCGTCTATTCGAAAGGCTGTAAGGTTGCAGACGCGCGGATAATATTAAAGTAGTGCTCTGTAACATTAATTCTTGTCATTCCCCGGCTTGATCGGGGAATGACAAATAATTTGCAACTACACTTACGCTTCTAATGGCTTGGAAGTTACCGCAGTTCTATGTCGTAGCGCCTTTTACCTTTGCTTTGTTCTCATCCACCCACCTGTAATAATCTCTTCTCTTCAACTTTGAGGCGGCGGCTTCATCCAGCAAATATGTTACCCGCGGATGCATTTGAAGTATGGACGCGGTAATATCTGCCGTAATCGGTCCCTCAATGGCCACGGCAATCACGTCCCCTTTTCTTTCGCCGTCTGCGAACAGGAAAATACTTCTTGAGTCCATTATGGAACCAATTCCCATTGTGAGTGCAAACCTCGGGACGTCCTTTTCCTTCTCGAAAAATCTGGAGTTGTCCTCAATTGTCTGCTTTGTCAGTGTCTTTATCCTCGTGCGTGAGCCGAGAGACGACCCCGGTTCATTGAAGGCTATGTGACCGTCACTGCCGATTCCCAGAACCTGGATGTCAATACCTCCTGCCTTTCTTATTTCCTCCTCGTACTGCAGGCATTCTGCCTCGAGATCATTTGCCATCCCGTCGGGAACGCGTGTATTCTCCTTCTTGATGTTTATGTGGTCAAAGAGGTTCTCATTCATGAAATAGCGGTAACTCTGCGGGTGGTCCGGCACAAGCCCGACATATTCGTCAAGATTGAAGCTTTTCACCTGCGAAAAGTCAAGCTCTTCTTCTTTGTGCATTCTCACCAGCTCCTTGTACAATCCCAGTGGAGTGCTTCCTGTAGCCAGCCCGAGAATCAGGTCAGGCTTCTTTGCCATTTTCTTTCGAATTATCTTCGCTCCTTCCCTGCTTATATCCTCATACGTTTTCCTGACAATTACTTCCATTATCGTTCCTCCTCTCTCCTGTGTAACTACTCAGGTTGTTTAGGCTGTAGGCTGAAGCAAACACACGGCAATCTCATTTTTCCCTTCAGCCTAAACAGCTTCAGCCTGCTGCTTTCTTGGTGCCGAAGGTGGGACTCGAACCCACACAGACTTACGCCCATACGGCCCTGAACCGTACGCGTCTACCAATTCCGCCACTTCGGCTTTCAACTCAGATAAGCACAGACTACCACAGATAAAAATACTTGTCTATCTCATGTTACTTTTCGAGTAAACAAAAGTGCATCAAGAAGATAAGGTCTCGACAGGCCCCGCCTGCCGGCGGGCAGGTCGAACAATAATTGGTAACCGTGAACGGTTACCAATCGCGTTACTCACTAACGTATTTTCTCCAGTATTCCACGCTTCTGAGCAAGTCATCGATAACTTCATCTTCCATTGGCTCGAACAAGGAGTGGAAGACTTCCAGCACGAGGAGAATTTCATCAGCCCCGGAACGCGAAATCGCATCAAGGACCTTTTCCGGTTTGATTATCCCCCGCTTGTTATACTCCGGAGTGAACGGCCAGTGCTTGCTGGATATTCCATCTGTCTGCTGAATATGTAACACGGGAGCTCTGGCACCGAATCGTTCTACCCATGCGTAGGGGTCTCTGTCCTCTTCCTTCCCCGAACGCGCGGCTCCGTGCCCGATATCCATGCACAGCTTTATGGGAAGCGAAGCTCCCTTGTTGATACGCTCATAGAGTTCTTCTGTCTCAGCAATAGTCGAGGGAATTTCCCTCCTGACCGACATTGGTTCAAACATTAGGTAGTCCAGGTCTGTGTCCTTTGCCAACCGGGAAAGGTAATGCCAATTCGCTATAAGCTCATCGGTAAGAGCTTTTTTTCTTTCCGGGTTCTCCACGTCTTTTTTCGAGAATGCTCCAAGAAGGCTTCCCACAGCTTTTGCTCCGAGCATGGGCGTCATCTCCAGAAAACTCTCCCACCATGCGAGGGCATCTTTCCTCATCCCTTCATCGGGATGCAAGAGAGTGTGGCACCAGTGCGGAGCTGTTCCGGTAAAAACACTGTGCATGGTTACATTATACTTGCGGGCTGCTTCCCTGGTCCTCTTGCACATTCTCTCTTTTGTTTCCTTCTCGACTCTCGGTTCTATGAGGTCGGAGAAAAACTGGCAGTAGCGCAAGTCAAGCTTCTTCCCGACAATTTCAAGCCATTCCTCCGGTTCCGGATATCTACCCACTGCAAAACAAGCATTCACACCAAGCATTATTTTTGCCATTTTCTACCTCCATGGTTGCATAACTACTTTGAGCCCTTCCCCGCCTGCGGCTGTTCCGATTGCTTCAACAATGTTATCGAGGGGAAACTTGTGCGTTATCAGTTTAGCTGCATCAACCCTCCCCTTTTCTATGAGATCAAGCGCTTCCCTGTACTGCTCTGCAAAGGAAGCGAAAGCGCCAAAGACACTTATTTCCCTGTAGTGGATGAGGTTGCTGTCAAACGTGATGGTAGGTTTGTCCTTCGGGAGCCCCGCGAAGAAGCTTATTCGTCCCTTTTTTGCCGCCGAGGAAACTGCCTGCTCCTGTACACTGTTAACGCCGCAGGCAACAATGATTACGTCAGCTCCCTCCCCTGCTGTGGCTGACATTATTTCTTCCACCGGGTTATGTTGAGAGGAATCTATAATCATGTCCGGCGAAAGTTTTTCTGCCATTTCCAACCGTTTTTTGTCAACGTCAACCATTATTATCTTCTTAGCGTTCTTCGCTTTTGCCAGTTCCGCATGCATACATCCGATTGGGCCGCAGCCGAATATGACAACAATGTCCTCTGTGCTGATTGCCAGATACTCCTGCCCGTTGATACAACACGAAAGCGGTTCTACAATCGATGCTTCCGGGAAAGATAATTCCGGGGAGAACGGTATTATGTTTCCCTGCATCACGGCAGGTTCCGGAACCGTCATGTACTGCGCGAATCCTCCCTCGTAGTAATAGCCGATGGCTACCCCCTTAACGCAGAGATTGTGCCATCCCCGCCGGCAGAATTTGCATTCCCCACACCCCACAGAGGTTACCACTACCACGTGGGAGCCAATCTCAACACCGGTAACGCCAGGCCCTAACGCTTCGACTATGCCCCCTATTTCATGCCCGATTATGTGAGGCGGCACTACGTTTTTCTGCCCGTGGCGGTAAATCCTGACGTCCGTTCCGCATATGGCACAGGCGTGCACCCTTATCAGAACTTCACCTTTTTTACAGGAAGGTTTCTCCTGTTCCCTGACCACCATTTTCCCCGGTCCTTCATAAATCGCAGCTTTCATTTTTCTCTCCTGTAGTCTCCGCCAAAAGCAACAATCCCCCAGTGTAGTTGCAAAGTTTCATAAATTCTTGTCATTGCCCGGCTTGACCGGGCAATCCAAAATCCATAGTTGCAGCCTGGATTCCCGCCTTCGCGGGAATGACAAGCAAAAAATGTGTCAAGAACTAATGTCACGGAGTAGTGGTTGCAAAGTTTACTTTGCCCCCGCTATAAGGGATTACATTTTCAACATTCTCTCGATGGACTTTCCGGCTTTATCTGCTATCTCCCCGGGAATGACAATCCTGTGTTTCAACTCCTTCAGAGATTCCATGACCTTCTGTAGACTAATGACTTTCATATCAACACACAAGAGTTTCTCGCAAGCGGGGTAAAATGCCTTTTCCGGATTCTCTTTTTGTAAACGGTAAATCATTCCCTCTTCAGTCCCGACGATTATCTCCCTGGCAGATGTTGTCTGCGCATACTCCACCATACCGCCCGTGCCCAGCACCGCATCGGCTATTTGGGTTACCTCATCGAGACACTCAGGATGGACCATCACTAGCGCTTCAGGGTATTTCTTCCTTAGTTCTATAATGTCGTGTGCTCTCAATTTCACATGTGCAGGGCAGGAACCCTTCCACAAGATAAGCTTTTTCCCCGTTCGGGAGGATACCCAGCGTCCCAGGTTTTCATCCGGGACAAACAGGATATTTGCTTCTCCCAATGAGTCAACTATTCTCGCGGCATTAGCTGATGTGCAGCAGATGTCGCTTCCCGCCTTCACCTCAACCGGAGAATTGACGTAACAGACAACGATTGTTCCGGGAGGACATTCCTTTTTCTTAAGCTCGAGTTTGTCTGCGTCAATCGTATCGGCGAGCGGACAGCCCGCGTCCAAATCCGGCAGGAGCACGATCTTTTCCTGCGAGATGACGGCAGCTGTCTCCGCCATAAACCTCACTCCGCAGAACACTATCACATCCGCCGCCATTTCCGAGGCCTTCCTGCTCAGGTCAAGTGAATCGCCGACGAAATCGGCAATTTCCTGTATTTCGGGCGGCTGATAGTTGTGCGCCAGGATAACGGCATTCCTTTCCCTGCACAGATTTTTAATCGTCGAGATGATCTCTTTCATAAGGTTTTTTCGCAGTACCAGGAAAGTATAAACGTTTCCTTAGCTCGATGAATCGAGCAACTACAATGGCCTATTTTTGTAGTTGCCTCATTTATGAGGATTTCTCATCCTTCATTGAAGCTTCAAGAAAAGCAATTAATTGTCCCAGTTCGATTGTCACCCTCTGGGTGGTTTTCATCTTGTCTGCCGGGTCAACCGACTTGGTATCTTCAATTTCGGCAAACGTGTCGAGCAGTACAGACTGTCCCTCGAATATTTTTCTCACCTTTCCAAGAACCCTGTTGTATTTCTCGACAAAAGGTGCTGCACTGTAATACCCCGCACCTTTTTGCTGAATGTTCTGGATGTCAGTAACCAATGCTTTCAGCATAGCCAGAAGAATTTTTCTGTCGTCCATTTTTATTCTCCCTTCTGAGATACACCTGATAAATCGGGCAGCTGCAGTCCGATTGTCCTGAGAATGGCACGGGCGGCTCTGTCGCTTGCTCCCGGACTGCCCAGCGCCTCTGCCACTTCCTTTAGATCATCCTTCATTTTTTCCCGCCGGGTATTGTCCCGCAGAAGAGACAGAGCTTCTCCGGCAATACCTGCAGGTGTTGCCTGGAATTGCAAAAGCTCAGGCACTACCTTTCTGCCCGCAATAACGTTCACCATCGCAATGTTTTCGACCTTAATCAGGAATTTTGCGGTGAGCCACGTTAAAAACGAGACTTGATATACTACTACCATAGGTTTTATCAGACAAGCTGTCTCAACTGTAGCTGTTCCTGAAGATGCTATTATAAGGTCTGCGACATTTATGGCATCGCAGGTGCGGTTCTCAACGACAGTCACCTCAAACGGGTATTTCTCCACCGTATTGCGCATTTTCTGCACATCAATTGTTGACGCACAGGGGATGATGAACTGCAAATCCGCTATTTCCTTGCGCATGATGGCACCCGCCTTGAGCATGACAGGAAGGAGTCTCTTTACTTCCTGCTTTCTGCTCCCGGGAAGAAGCGCCACAATTTGCTCTGAGCTGGACAGCGAAAGTTGTCCAGCCAGCTTTTCTCTATCTGTATCCCGCTTTATTCTGTCCAGCATTGGATGCCCGACAAATTCCACATTCAGTCCCGAGCCTTTGTAAAACTCTTTCTCAAAAGGGAAAATGACAAGCATTTTATCAACTATCCTTGCGAGTTTCTTTACCCTGTTTCTTCCCCATGCCCACACCTGAGGACTGATGTAGTAAATGACGGTTATTCGGTTCTTTTTTGCCTCAGCCGCCAGGCGCATGTTGAATCCCGGATAATCCAGGAGGACAACAGCCAGCGGCTTTTCCTTAATCATCCTATCACGGAACCGGCGGAAAATATTCCTGAATTTCCGGATGTTGTGAAGAACCTCGGTAAAACCGACCACTGCAAGACCGGTTACGTCAAAGAGAACTTCTACACCGGCTTCTCTCATTTGTTTCCCACCGATACCTATCAGCTTCAAGTCAGGCGCAAGTTTCTTCAGGGCTAAAGCGAGTGCCGCGCCATTCATATCGCCGGAAGCCTCTCCTGCCACTATCATTAGCTTTTTCATGTTTTATTTGACACTATCCCAAAGGCATAAAGGCACAGAGTTTAAATATTTTGTAACCGTTCACGGTTAAAGAGTGAACTCCTTTTATTCTTCGAGTAAGCGGAAGCGCATCGAGAAGATAGGTTCTCGACAAGCTCGAACAATAATTCGTAACCGTGAACGGTTACAATATTTTTTTGTTTTACTTTGTGCCTGTCTTTTTATAGCTATTTTGTATCTGCTTTGAGATGTTCAGGGCAACGCGCAGTGCTTCTCTCGCTAACCTTCCCGATACAAGTGGTGTGCGCTTGCGGGAAATGGAATCAATGAAATCCTCCAACTCTGATTTGAGCGGCTCAATCTTCTCAACAGTCGGACTCTCTTTTATGATGCCGCGGGCACTCCGTCTGTAGATTGATAGACTCTGATTCAGGAAATCGAGGGAAACGTAGGTGTCCTTCTCGAAAATCCTTATCTTACGCAATTTCTCCGCGCTGATGCGGCTGCTGGTTATGTTTGCTACAGCTCCGTTGGCAAACACAATTCTTGCGTTGGCGATATCTTCATAGGCGGAAAGGAGGCTGACTCCAACGGCATCTATGCGCTTGACACGAGACTTGACAAGACTAAGGATTATGTCAATGTCATGTATCATCAGGTCAAGTACGACACTGACCTCGGTTCCGCGCTCCTGGTATGGACCAAGGCGGTGGCATTCGATGAATCGCGGATTCTTTATCTTCCGCTCAATTTGTCTCAGAGCCGAGTTAAAACGTTCGACATGACCCACTTGCAGAATGATATTCTTCTTCTCACTTATAGAAACGAGCTTCCCCGCTTCCTCAAGGGTTCTTGTTATCGGCTTCTCAAGAAGCACGTGAACATCTCTTTTGAGAAAATCGCGCGCGATTGTGTAATGAAGATCAGTTGGGACGGCAATACTCACTGCCTCGACTTTCCCAAAAAGGGATGCATAATCAGCAAAGGCAGGGACCTTGTGCTTTCCGGCTACCTCCCTGGCATGGTTCCTGCGGGTATCAGCCACACCCACCAACAGGCAGTTTTTCATGCCCGCATAAAGGCGGGCGTGCTCACTCCCAAGACGCCCAACACCCACTACTCCGACACGCACATTTTTCATAAGACAATTATCAATTAAGAATTACGAATGAAAAGCAACCGCAAATTCGTAAATCTTTGGTTAAGTATACCCGCGTCATTCCCGCGGAAGCGGGAATCCAGAGATTTCTTCTTATGGATTGCCCGGTCAAGCCGGGCAATGACAATATCACCACTAGATTTGGAGAAAAGCCAAAATTCACAATTGTATTTCTTTAAGCTTTTCGTAATTCGTAATTGCATTTCTATATGGCGACGATGCAAATGTTCGCTTCGTCGGCTTTTTTGACGGTCTCATCTTTTTCAAGAATGACCGTCTTGCCGGCCTCGATTGCAAGAACCTCCGCTCCGGACTCACCCATTACAGCCACGGTTTTTTCTCCAACTACCGGGAGGTCAAAACGCAGGTCCTGGCCGGGTTTCGTCATTTTGACAACGACTGCGCCGCCTTTCCCCAGAACGGCTCCGCGCCGGATGGCAGCATCCGTTCCCTCTATTGCTTCTATGGCAAGAACGGCGCGGTTCTTCACCACCACTGATTGTCCGATATCAAACGAGCCAATAACATTCAGGACGTTTTTGCCAAACTCTATGTCTGCTAATTCTTCCTCACGGGGTTTGCGTTTTGTCATGCTGCCCTTCACTGCAAGCACCGAATCGAGATATGTCCTTGCATCAATGAGGGTGATGCCGTGGGTTTTAAGTTCGTCCGCCACTCCCTTAAGAAGAGATTGGGTCTGCCTGCTTTTTGCCTTATCCAGAAGGAGCTTTGCCCTGTGGTCAAATTCAAGGTCGGAGAAGATGATGGATTGAGGAATTTTCCCCTCCATTGCGGCGCGCTCAATTTTCTCAGCCCGGAAGATCTCAACGATCTTTCCCAATTCCCCGGGTTTAATCCAGTATGTCTTTGCCTTGTCTTCGATTTCCGGAGACGTATAGCCCTCTATAGCGATACTAACTACTTCCTCCCCGCATCTCTTCGCTTCTTCCGCAAAGACAAGCGGCAGTCTGTCACTGCCGGCAATTAAACCAATTTTTTTAGACATTAGATTACAGACCTCAGATTAATACGAAGCGAAAATTCTTGTCATTGCCCGGCCTGACCGGGCAATCCAGAATCCGTAGTTATAGTCTGGATCCCCGTTGCAGTTTACCCCGTACTTGATACGGGGCGGGAATGACAAACATCCTGTGCCTTCCTATTTTGGCTGCAATGCTCTTCCGGATTTCCCCTTGGACGTCTCCCTGACGAATTCCACCACATGTCTGACTTCGAGGCTGTCGGGAACTTCTTTCACTATTTTCTCCAGCGCCTTATCAACGTTAAGCTCCGATCGATAAAGCAATCTATATGCTTCCTTGAGGGAATTGCGTGTTTCGATCGGTACGTTATTGCGTCTGAGCCCTATAACGTTGAGACCGCGCACCTTCGCCGGATGTCCGTCAACCATACAGTATGGCGGGATATCTACCAACACCTTCGAACAGCCGCCCACTATGCTCAGGGAGCCGATTCTGACGAAATGGTGCACTCCGGACAAACCGCTCATGATAACCCCATCTTCAAGTACAACGTGCCCGCCGAGCGTTGCGGCATTTGCCATTACGACGCGGTTCCCAATGATGCAGTCGTGGGCAACATGGGAGTAAGCCATAAGCAGGTTTTCATCTCCCAGTTTTGTTTCCCCGCCGCCTCCCTTGGTGCCAATGTTAAGGGTTACGAATTCTCTGATGACATTGTGATTTCCAATGGTAAGTTTGGTCTTTTCGCCTTTGTACTTCAGGTCCTGCGGCGGGCTGCCGACAACAGCCCCGCTGTAGATGGTATTATGTTCTCCAATCCGGCACCACCCGTCAAGTACAACGTGCGCGCCTATGGTAGTGCCCCTGCCGATAGAAACGTTCTCCCCACAGATTGAATAGGGACCTATCGTAACATCATCTGAGATTTGTGCCGCGGGATGAACTATGGCTGAAGGATGAATTCCTGTCATACGTCCACCACCGAAAAGACAAATTCTGCTTCCGCCACAAGTTGTTCCTCAATAAAGGTTTTTGCCTTAACCTTTCCGGTCTTCTTGCGCAGTTTGTGTACTTCCACTTCAAGCCGGAGCTGGTCACCCGGAACGATGGGTTTTCTCAATCTCACGTTATCAATACTCATCACATACGCCAGTTTCCCAATGTTCTGTTCTTTGCTCAGCATCAATACGCCTGCTGTCTGGGCCATTGCCTCGACAACGAGAACTCCCGGCATTATCGGCCTTTGCGGAAAATGTCCGACGAAGAAATGCTCGTCAGCAGTAACATTCTTTATTCCGACTATTCTTTTGTCTTCCT
>JAUVJM010000019.1 GCA_030596585.1 bacterium | reverse complement strand
CCTGCTGTCTGGGCCATTGCCTCGACAACGAGAACTCCCGGCATTATCGGCCTTTGCGGAAAATGTCCGACGAAGAAATGCTCGTCAGCAGTAACATTCTTTATTCCGACTATTCTTTTGTCTTCCTGCAATTCGATGATCCTGTCAACGAGCAAGAACGGATACCGGTGCGGCAGTATTTTCTGAATCGCTTCGGTGTCAAATATGACAGTTTGTTTTCCCTGCTCCGGAGGAGAATTCTCCGTCATCTTCTTCAATTCCTTAACGAGTTTGATGTTGGAAGAATGTCCGCTCTTGATGGCAATTATATGTCCCAGGATGGGTTTGCCAAGCAGAGAAAGGTCCCCGAGCAAATCCAGAATCTTGTGCCTCACAAATTCATTTTTGAACCTCGTCTTCCCGTTTATGATTCCGTCTTCGGAAA
The DNA here is from genome assembly GCA_030596585.1 of bacterium. Taxonomy (GTDB): domain Bacteria; phylum NPL-UPA2; class JAUVJM01; order JAUVJM01; family JAUVJM01; genus JAUVJM01. Next base: position 16,285 of record JAUVJM010000019.1, on the reverse strand, counting down.
TGACAACAGTGTTGTTGAGATTTGCTCCCTTTCCCAATCCCTCAGCCTGGAGCTTCTTTGCTTCATCCTCAAAACAAAAGGTTCTGGCAGGCGCGATTTCCTTTACGAAATTCTTTCTGTTGATTTCGAAAGAAGCATACTGTCCCTCGAGTCCGGGTTTGTTATAGTCGATTGTGAAAGATATTTTGAATACATCCGAAGGAACGGCAGTCAGTTCAGCGTCGCCATCAGTGACGGAGACGGCTCTTTTTATTTTGAAGTACTTCTTCTGCGCTTTCTGTTCAAGGATTCCTGTCCCGTCAAGAAGCTCGACGAACGGCAGTGAACTTCCGTCTATTTCCGGAACTTCGCTCTCATCAACCTCAATTTCCAGATTGTCAATCCCCAGACCGGTTGCGGCGGCAAGTATGTGTTCTACCGTGTGTATTTTCACGTCACCCGCGCCCAGTGTTGTCCGCCTCGGCGCTTCTAAAACGGAGGATACATCAACCTTGATAGGGAAAGCTTTGCCATCAACCTTTCGTGTGAACCTGATGCCGGTATCCGGCAGCGCAGGCTTGAACGTGACCGTCGTTTTGCAGCCTGTGTGTAATCCTATCCCCGTGTGACTTACCTCGCTGGCAATGGTTTTTTGGTGTTCCATAATGTTTCACCTTTATTTAAGCAACCATAGACACTTGTCACTCTGAGGAGAGAAGCGCCTGTCCTCGAGCAAAGCGAAGGAACGAAGAATCTATAGAGATTCTTCGCTCAGTTTACCCCGAAATCATTCGGGGCTCAGAATGACATGCCGGTCACTGACTACTGACCACTAATCACTGCTTTTTCAGAAGTTCCTTCATTACTTCGTCGGTAAAATCCAAAGACTCCTTGGCAAAAAGTACCATTTTCCCGAAAAGCCCCTGCCTTTTCTCGATAATAATGTCAAAGCCATCTCTTTTTCCAACGGTTTCAACCGCCTTGTAGATTGCGGCTAAAGCTTCTTTGACAGGCTTCTGTTCTTTCTCTTTCCTGGTGCGTTCGAATTTAACAAGTTTTTGAATCTTCTTCTGTATGTTCTTTCTTCTCTTTCCCTTTTCCTCATCACTCAGAACAGAAAATTTCTCTCTGAGTTTCTTGTCCTCTTCTTTTATTTCCTGTTCCATTTTGATATACTCTTTTGCCGTTTTTTCTCTTTCTGCCCTCATAACTTCGGATATGCCTTTTGCCTTATCGTATGCTTCAAAAACCTCGTTTATGTTCACATAACCAATCTTTAAGTCTTCCTCAGCAAAGCCGCTCAGACAACATAAGACTATCCCAACCAAAGCTGCCAGTTTAAGTTTCATTCTCCTCCCCCGTAATTTCCTTCTGTCATTCCCGCCCCGTATCAAGTACGGGGTAAATTGCAACGGGAATCCAGTGTTTTAAGCTGCTTTTCTGGATTGCCCGATCAAGTCGGGCAATGACACGTGTATGAGTATTTTTACTGATCACTAACCGCTGATCACTGTTTTTAAAACGGCCATCCTATGGTGAAATGAATCCTTCCGTGGTCGATATCTATCCCGTACCCATAATCAAGGCGAAGAGGGCCTATCGGTGTCCGCAGTCGGACTCCTACCCCTACTCCTGAGTAAAGATCGCCCAGATCAAAGTCATCAGTAGAACTCCAGACGTTACCGACATCATAGAAAACTGCGGCTTTCAAATCCTTCATCACGGGAATTATGTGTTCTATGTTGGCGAGGACCCTGACTTTTCCTCCTATGGGATGGCCGCGGTCATCCTTCGGCCCAATATCGCGGTGCGGATAACCGCGCACTGAGTCGGCTCCCCCCAGGTAGAATCTCTCGTAGATGGGTACATGCTCCGAGTCGCCGTATGTGTCCACAAGACCAAGCTCCATTCTAAGGTTTACGGCAGACTCTCCCCACGCGGGGATAAACCAGCTTGCTCTGCCAACATTCTTGGTAAAGCTTTCGTTACCGCCGAGGAAATCCCCCGCCACCTCGGTCGAAATACTGCTTCTCAGACCTCTGCTCGGGTCAAAGAAGTTATCCCGCGTGTCGCGCATCAGACTCAGAGTAAGACTGCTTATATTTCTTGTCCCCTCTTCTCTCCTGATTTCTTCTGATACGTCACTGCCAAGGTCGAGAATCTCTACGTCCTCATATCTATATTTTGCCTGGATCCTGTTAAACTCACCCAGGCGGTGCCCAAGCCTCAATTTCGCCCCGTCTCTGCGCTCATCATAGTCGTCCCATTGTCTAAGTCTGTCGTAGAAATCAAACCCGCATGACAGCGGCATATCAAAAAGCCAGGGCTCTGTAAAACTCAATGCGTAGTTTTCCTTCTCCGAACCGATTTCGCCGCGGACGCTCAGGCTCTGGCCCGCTCCGATGAAAGTGGGAGGATTGCTGATGTCAAAATTCTCAATGTCGACTTCAACAAATCCCACGAATTTGTCTATGGTGCTGTATCCTCCTCCAAAGAGGAATGTGCCGATTTTCCCTTCGCTTACCTTGAAATGTATGTCTTTTCTGTCAGGGGCAGTGCCGTCTTCGATTTCAAAGATTACGCTCTCAAAGAACGGCTGCCTCCTGCCAAGATTTCTGATTCTCCTCTGGCTTGACCTGATTTTCCCGAGGTCAAAACGGTCCCCCGGCTTAATCAATATTTCGCGTCTTATTATCTTATCTTTCGTTTTGCGATTACCGCTAATCTTGATAGCTTCAATGTAGACAGAAACGCCTTTATCAATCTTGTACTCTATCTCGACAACCTTGTTTTCCTCATCAACCTTCTCATCAGCGCGAACTCTCGCATACAGGTACCCTTTTCCGTACAGCAGGTCATATACGATGCGAATATCTTTTCTCAGTTCCTCGGGGCTGAAACGATCTCCCTGACGAAGTTTGGTTTTCTTCTTCAATTCTTCTTCAAGTTCTACTTTCCCCGTCACGTATTTGGGCCCTTCTTCAAGATAAAAGGTCACTGTTATCTTCTTCCCTGTCTCATCAAAGGACACGCTGGCGTCGAGTACCTTTGCTCTTATGTAACCATTTTCCCCATAGTAAGAAAGCACTCTTTCCTTGTCCTCATTCAGGATATCCTCCCGGAATACCCTTTTGCCAAAGAGAGTCCTGCGTCCGGTCTTTATCCGCCTTTTTATCTGTCTATCCGTTAAGACCTCATTCCCTTCTATTCTCACCTCCCTAACCCGCGCCATGGTTCCCTCGTCAATATCAAACGTGACGGAGACTTCCATCTTTTCGTCATCCATCCCGGTCTGCGATTCGACGGAAACGTTGGCAAAACCGGCTTCGTTGTACAGAGATATAATCCTCAATCTGTCTTCCTTGAGCTTCGCGGGGTTGAAAAGTTCTCCTTCTTTTAGTAAGAGATTCTTCCTGAGTTTCCTTTCCTTTAATGCCCGGTTACCGGCAAAAACAACTTTCGCAACGACGTATTTCTCCTTGACACGGAATACCAATACTATTCCCGCGGGGGTCTTTGTCTTCTCAACCTTTATGTCCAGGAAATCCCCTTTTTGATACAACCTCCTGATATCCTCCCTGATCAGTTTAGGGGACAGAACGTCTCCTTCTTTTGTTTTGAGGCTGTTTAAAATAACCGAGGCGGCAGTCCGCACGTTCCCCTCAACCCTTATCGCCGCTATATTCCCGCCTTCTTCTGCTATCGCCATACAAGGCAAGAACAGACAGACAACGAGAATGAAGATAGGTTCTCGACAAGCTCGAACAATAATGCGTAACCGTGAACTCCGTTTATTCTTCGAGTAAGCAAAAGCGCATCGAGAAGATAGGTTCTCGACAAGCTCGAACAATAATGCGTAACCGTGAACGATTGCTCTATTTCTTAGTTTTCTCATCACTTTTGGGACTCTCCTCTTTCAATAATAGTTTCTTCCTGCTGACAACCACCTTGAGCTTTGCCCCTTCCTTGAATTTGCCCTTGAGCAGTTCCTCTGAGAGAGGATCTTCGATGTAGCGTTCTATGGCACGTCTCAAAGGCCGTGCGCCATACGTCGGGTCATAGCCCTTGTCTATCAGGAACTCCTTCGCTCTCACGGTCATCTCTATTGTTATATCTTTTTCTTTCAGACGTTCCCTTGTATCACCCAGCATGAGTTCGATTATCTGTCCAAGTTCTTCCTTGGTCAGAGACCGGAATACTACGACTTCATCAACCCGGTTGAGGAACTCCGGCCGGAATTTCTCCTTCAATTGCCCCAACAGCTTCCCCTTCATTGATTCATACGTGGCTGCTTCATCCGTAGCGCCAAACCCAAGGGAAGCCTTTTCTATGTCGGCGGTCCCGATGTTAGAAGTCATAATGAGCACTGTGTTTTTGAAATCGATCGTGCGGTTGAGACTGTCAGTAAGCCTTCCATCCTCCAATGCCTGCAGTAGGATATTGAATACGTCAGGATGCGCTTTCTCTATTTCGTCGAGAAGAACGACTGAGTACGGTCTGCGTCTAACTTTCTCAGTTAGCTGCCCTCCCTCTTCATACCCCACGTATCCGGGAGGAGCACCGACCAACCGGGAAACTGCAAACCTTTCCATGAATTCCGACATATCAATTCTTATCATTGCATCTTCGTGTCCAAATAGAAATTCCGCCAGTGCGCGCGCAAGCTCGGTTTTCCCCACGCCTGTCGGTCCCAGGAAGATGAACGAGCCTATCGGGCGTTTTGGATCGCGCAAGCCGGCCCTTGACCTTCTTACTGCCCTCGTTAGAGCAGACAGAGCTTCGTCCTGGCCGATAACCCGTTTGCGGAGTTCCTGTTCCATGCGCAGAAGTCTCTTTGTCTCCTTCTCCTCGAGCCTTGTCAGCGGAACTCCGGTCCAGCGCGATACTACTTGAGCAATAACCTCTTCAGTGACCATTGCCTGTTTTTCCTGCCGAGTCCCCTTCCATTCCTTTCTTATATCAGAGAGTTCATTCTGCCGCTTTCGCAAGTTATCCCTCAACTTTGCCGCTTTCTCGAATTCCTGGCTCTTAATCGCCGATTCCTTTTCCCTTGCAAGCGTTTCTATCTCTTTTTCCTTCTTCTTTACGTCCGGCGGGGTAACAGTAACCGCAAGCCGTGCCTTGGCGCCCGCTTCGTCAACCACGTCTATTGCCTTATCGGGAAGGAATCTGCCTGCAATGTAGCGGTCAGACAGACGCACCGCCGCAACGAGAGCCTCATCACTTATCTTTGCCCTGTGATGAGCTTCATACTTATCACGCAACCCCTTCAAGATTTCGATGCTCTCCGCCTGAGTTGGCGGTTCCACCATAATAGTTTGGAACCTTCTCTCCAGAGCCGAATCCCTTTCAATGTATTTGCGGTACTCATCCAGAGTGGTTGCTCCAATGCATTGCAGTTCACCTCGGGAAAGGGCAGGTTTGAGCATGTTGGAAGCATCGATTGCTCCCTCTGCCGCACCCGCTCCCACCAGAGTATGAAGTTCGTCAATGAAAATTATGATATTACCGGAGCGGCGGATTTCACTCATCACTGCTTTGATTCTCTGCTCGAACTCTCCCCTGTATTTGGTTCCTGCAACCATGAGTGCAAGGTCCAGAGTTATGACCCGTTTGTTCCGCAATATCTCAGGCACGTTCGCGGCGGTAATCTTCTGAGCAAGCCCTTCTACTATTGCTGTTTTCCCGACTCCCGCCTCACCTAACAAGACGGGGTTGTTCTTCGTCCTTCGGGCAAGAATCTCCATTACTCTCTGAATCTCTGTCTGGCGGCCGATTACGGGGTCAAGCTTACCACCCTTTGCAAGTTGTGTCAGGTCTCTCCCGAAAGCATCAAGTGCCGGGGTTTTTGTCTTACGCCCGCTTGCGGCTTGCACTCCGGAAGTTTCGTCTCCTCCCAAAAGCTGTAGTGTTTTCCCCCTGAGTTTCTCGAGGTCTATTCCAAGATTCTCAAGAACTTGCGCGGCAATTCCCTCCTCTTCCTTCGCCAAACCAAGCAGTAGGTGCTCAGTTCCAATGTAGTTGTGCCGTAGTGCCCTGGCTTCCTCCACAGCCAGATCGAGGACCTTTTTTGCCCGCGGGGTGAAAGGCACTTCGCCGATTGATAAAGTGGCAGGTCCCGGCTTGACCATTTTCTCTACCTCAAGCCGTACCCTATCGAGGCTCAAACCGAGTCCGTCAAGCACTTCCGCAGCTACTCCTCCGCCCACTTTGCCCAGGCCAAGGAGAATATGTTCTGTTCCTATGTAATCGTGGTTCAGCCTTCCTGCTTCTTCCCGGGCGAGAACTATGACTTTCTTTGCCCTTTCCGTAAACCTGCTAAACATATTCATTATTCGAGTTTCCTCCGAATGAGGTTTGCCCTCTTGATATCCCGCTCCGCCGGGGAGAGTTCACTCCCCTCAGTTTTCTGGAGATGTGCCGGCTGGACAAGCATGAGAAGCTCATTTAAAAGTTCCCGGTCAACTTCCTGTATCATTCCCAGCTCTGTTCCCAGTCTCAAATCGGAAAGGAGCTCCAGTGTTTCGGCAGAACTCACTGTTCTTGCGTTGCGTAGGATCCCGTATGCACGAAAGACTCTGTCCTCCAGCTCTGTGCGGCTTTTGGTGACAAGGACCTTGCGAGCTTTTTGTTCATGTCCGACTACCTGCTTCCCGATACGCTCGATGTTATCAATCAAGTCTTCCTCCGAGCGTCCCAGCGTTATCTGGTTCGATATCTGAAAGAAATTTCCTGACGGTTCGGTTCCTTCCCCGTAAAGCCCGCGTGCCACAAGTCCGAACTTCGTAATTACATGGAGTATCTTATTTATCTGTTTCGAGATCACGAGACATGGGAGATGCAGCATCAGCGAAGCTCTCATGCCCGTTCCCGTATTCGTCGGGCATGCTGTCAGGTAACCCCAATCCTGCGAATAGGCGAACCTGATACGTCTCGAGAGCTGTGTGTCCACCTCATCAACCAATTTCCACGCGTCCATCAATTGCAAACCCGGCTGCATTGCCTGGAGACGCAGGTGGTCCTCCTCATTCACCATCAAGCTTATGGTTTCCTTCTCACCTATGATGACTTTAGCGTTTTCCCCGCACTCCAGAAATTCCAGACTGATGATGTGTTTCTCTGCAAGAAGCTGCTTGTCAAGCGGGGTTATTTCCTCTATTCCCAAAACGAGCGAGTTTGCGAACGCCGGGCAGCCGGTAACCGCCCGGAGAACAGCCGCCGCAATTTTTTCCCTATGTTCTGAAGATGCCCTGTGCGGGAATGGAAACTCCGAGAGATTTCTCGCGAGCCGAACCCTGCTGCTGACAACAATATCGGCATTGGCTCCCGTGCCCCTTAGCCATGCACCGGTTTCTTTAATCATATCGTTCAGATTCAAGATACGCCTCGCTATGCTCGGTAAAACCCTACCCCCTAACTCTTTAAATCCAAAACTGAGAGCAAATCTGTCATTCTGAGGAGAGAAACGACAAAGAATCTCATTTCCATTCAGGAGACCCTTCGCTTCGCTCAGGGTGACACTTGTTCTATATATTTCCGAATTTCGTCCCTTAACCGGGCCGCTTCCTCAAATTCCTCTTTCTCGATTAGTTTCTGCAGCCTGTCCCTCATCTTTCTGGTAACCAATGTCCGGTCAACTTCTCCGTCTATAACCGCAGGGACTTTGCCCGTGTGAATGGAGCATCCGTGAACCCTATCCAGAAGTGCGCCAAGACTTTCTTTGAACGTTTCGTAACATTTGGCGCAGCCGAGGCGTCCCATACTTTTGAATCCGCTGTACGTGAGCCCGCAGAAACTGCACTTCTTGCCCCTCTTGGCGACAGGGAATTTCTCAGCACCGACAAGCCCGGCCATTAAGTCAGCAAGCAGGAAATGAGGTTTGACAGAAATCCCCTTTTCCACAGCGCACCTCTCGCAGAGGTGAATCTCGCTCACATTGCTGTCCGCCAATTCCGTATAATGGACAGTCGCCTCACTCTTATTGCAAATCTGGCAAAGCATCTGAGAACCTCAGTTATGAAAGACTTTTGGTAACCGTTCACGGTTACGAATTATTGTTCGAGCTTGTCGAGAACCTATCTTCTCGATGCGCTTTTGCTTACTCGAAGAATAATCGGCGTTCCCTCTCCCGCCGTCAACTTCCTGAATTTCTTAACCAGAGACAAAGTCGCAGAACCCGGTTTCCCGCTGCCGATTGTCCTCCCATCAACTTTCAGAACAGGGACTATTTCTGCCGCCGTCCCGGTAACGAAACACTCATCCGCATTATACACATCGTAGCGCGTGAAAATCTCTTCGCGGGCTTCAGAACCGCCGGCCCGGGCAAGTTCCATAACCACATTCCGTGTTATTCCCTCAAGAATTCCCAGGAACGCAGGCGGGGTCACAAAAACGCCCTTCGTGACGATAAAGATGTTCTCTCCGCTGCATTCAGCGACGAATCCTTCCCTGGTAACCATCAGAGCTTCCGTAACACCGGCGTTTGCCGCTTCAATCTTTGCCATTATGTTGTTGAGGTAGTTAAGGGATTTGATGCGTGGGTCAAGTACGATCGGCAGACTACGCTGGCTGGCAACGGTTATGACTTCTATTCCGTTCCTTGTCAACTCATCCCCATACAGGGCAATCTTGTCCGCTATCACTATAACGGAAGCGCGGGGACATTTTCGCGGATCAAGCCCTAAATCCCCTTCCCCCCTTGTCACAACAACCCTTACATAGCCGTCTTCAATGCCATTTTCTATCAGAGTATTGAGCACTATCTCTTCCATCTTAGCCCCGTCCATAGGAATCTCAAGCATTATTGCCTTTGCTGATTTGTAGAGCCTCTCCACATGCTCGCGCAATTTGAAAACTTTTCCCCCGTAGGCTCGTATCCCTTCGAATACACCATCGCCGTACAGCAGTCCGTGGTCAAATACAGATACTTTTGCCTCATTCCGTGTTACGAACTTTCCGTCAAGATATATTTTCTGTTCCATTGTCATATTTCCTCAATTGTCAGCTAACCTGCCATCAGTCAAAGACAGAACCCTTTTCGCCTGCTCCGCAATACTGCAATCGTGTGTAGCAATAACAAAAGTTTGCTTATCCTCCTCATTCAGCTCCCTCATAAGGCTCAGAATGGACATGCTGTTGTCACTATCCAGATTTCCCGTAGGTTCGTCAGCAAACACTATATCGGGATTATTTATCAACGCCCGCGCGATCGCCGTTCTTTGCATCTCGCCTCCGGAAAGCTGACCAGGCAGGTGATGCATGCGCTTGCCCAATCCAATCCTGTCCAGAAGCCGGGACGCTCTTTCCCGAGCTATTTTCCCTTTACCGCCTGCCATCGCCGGAAGCAAAACATTTTCGAAAACCGAAAATTCAGGCAAAAGATGGTAGAACTGAAATACAAAACCAATCCGTTTATTCCTGACAGGCGCCAATTTGGCATCGGGTAATCCGTAAATGTCAACCCCTTCGAGATAGACTTTCCCGTCCGTTGGTCTGTCCAGTGTCCCGAGCAGATGAAGAAGCGTGCTTTTCCCTGCCCCCGAGGGTCCGGTAATGGCAAGCATTTCCCCTCTTTCGATTCTGAGGTTCACACCCCTTAAAACATGGAGTTTCTCCAACCCATCGTGAAAACTCTTTGTGAGGTTCTCCGCAGCAAGTAGTGGCAGAGCTTGCTCTACACCGGAATGTACTTTACTCATACCGCAATGCCTCAACAGGGTCAACGCGGCTTGCTCTCCACGCCGGATATAGTGTGGCGAGGAAACTCAAGAAAAGGGTAACGGCACATACCGAGATGAAATCTCCCGCAGACATCTGGACAGGCAGGCGGTCCATGGGATAAATCTCATATGGCAGGCGCACTACTGGATACTTCCTGAGGAATGTGCAAAGGGCAAATCCTGCCCCCGCTCCGACAGCCATACCGGAAAGTCCAATCGTCAACCCCTCAAAGATAAAAATACCCATTATCTTAAGTTTTCCTACACCGATTGCTTTGAGTATCCCTACATCCCGCATTTTGTCCATTACCACCATGATAAGAGTGCTCGTAATGCTAAAAGCCGCCACAAGTATTATCAGTGCCAGGATTATGAACATTGCCGTTTTCTCAAGGCGCAGCGCTGCGAAAAGATTCCTGTGTTTTTCCATCCAGCTCGTTGCTATAAACGGAGGGCCCAACTCCCTTTCAATCTTTCTCGCTATCTCACCTGCGAGATGAATGTTGTCCAGTTTCACCTCTATTCCATGCGCTGAACTTTCATCATTAAAAAGCTCCCGGGCAGACCCCAGGGAGACATACGCTACGACAGCATCCACATCGTACATTCCCGATGCGAACACTCCGCTGACCTCGCATTCTACCAAAGAAGGAACCAGATTTCCAGACTTTTTTGATAAAGATGCAGAGATGCACTTTATTCTTGCACCCGGAGCAGTTCCCAATCTCTGCGCCAGCTCTTTCCCAAGCAGGATACCGTGAACAGATACTTTTCTCCTGCTTTCCAGCCTCACTCTTTTCCCGAGATTTATAGTCCCATACTGCAAACCTCTCGAGATGTCTGCGAGAACGTCCTCCCGCTCATCGTCAATCCCCAGTATCGAGACTCCGCAGATTCGGTCCCCGTATTTCAGAAGCCCCTCTCCCCTGAGAAACGGTGCGGCACTTATGACGTGTTCCATTCCCTCAAGATGACCGATAATCTCTTCATAATTCTCAATTCCGCCCTTTTTCTCCACTATGAGCGGCGGAAGACTTCCCGTAATCTTTTCTTCAATTTCCCTGTCGAACCCTGTCATAACTGCCAGAACAACCAGGACAGTCATCACGCCGACTGCCACACCGGCAACCGCTATCAGGGTTACGGCAGAGAGAAAGAAGTCCCCTTTTCTTTTCTTCAGATATCTCCAGCTAATAAACCACTCAAACTTCACTATAACCTTTCCCGATATTCACGCATTGAAACTCTTCATAACTTTTAAGAAGTATATCACCCCGCCTGACTTCTGGCAATCCCATAATCTCACAGTGTTTTTAGCAAAGTGTTTTGATCGGAAAGATCGGCATCAAGTGGGAGGGATGACAGTCTGGATTTTTTGGCGGCCCTATCTTATACTGTTTTCTGATTGCGACAATAGAATATCGGTGAACTCCATGTCCTGTGTCCATTACTGATTCAGGGCATTTTAAACTTTTGGATTTTTTATAAATGAACCGCCTCTGCATTGTTTTAAATAATTCAGAGCATGAACCTGTCCGGTCATTTCCAAATCATCTTTATAAACCGGATCATGCCAGCCTTCGATATCTATTGAACCTGTAAATCCACCCATTCTCAATTCGGAAATAATATCCGTCCAGCTGCTGTCACCAAAACCAGGTGTGCGATGATAAGCAAAAGGTTTAATAGCCTGTATCTTACCCGGAAGGTTAATATCACCATGCGTGGAACTGTGTACCCCATATTTGCGTACCACATCCCAATGGATTGCAGCATCCTTGCCATGCACGTGAAATATCTTTTTCACCCATTCCCTGAGCTGTGGCATTGGATCTATCAGACTGACCATTTGATGGCATGGTTCCCATTGCAATCCCATATTGTCATAGGGCACTTCGTCAAACATCATTTCCCAGGCTGTTGGGTTGTGGGCAATATTCCAGTCGCCGCTCTCCCATGTTCCACCCATATCGCAGTTTTCAAAAGCCAGACGGACTCCTTTGTCTTTGGCTCTTTTTGCCAAGGGGGTGAACACCTGTTTAAACCTTTTCATTGATTCGTGAATTGGTTTGTTTCTAATCCTGCCGGCAAAACCGGAAATAATATCCGTATTAAACAAATGAGCATTGTCTATCAATGTTTTTAAACCCTGCAGGGTTTCCTGATCCTTTTTTCCTTTTTCCAGGGGATTGCCATAGATACCTATGGAACTGATTACAGCCTCTGTTCCGGAAAGCACATCATTTATTTCTCCGGCAAGTTTCTTGATGTCAATGCCATCAAAAGTCTGCCAGAACGTTATGGAGAATGACTCAAAACCATACTTCAATATCTGCCTTATGTACTCAGCGCCATGTTTGGCCTGCACCAGCGTGCCAATACGGATATTTTCTTTATTCAGATTTTTCTGCATGATTAGCTCCTTAAATTTTTGTTTTTAGTGCGCATTTCTGCCGGTCTGAAAGAAAACTGTAATGCAGATAAGCTTGTATCTTAACGCCATTTTCAAAATCAGAGGAGTCCTTTTCCCCTGTCCTGATCGCACGAACAAACCTATTCACATTATTAGGCGTTGGCTTGCAGACAATTTCTTTCATTTCATATTTCTTTCCTTTTAAAATAAAGTACCTGTCCATGCCTTTATTAAAATCAATCTCAATACTGCCTTTATCACCATAAACCCTAATAAATTCCCTGTCCGCGTATCCTGTTGCCCAGCGCGAGGAATGAATAGTACCAAGCGCCCCGTTTTTAAATATCACAGTAGAAACAAAACTGTCATTGGCATCCAGCACGTATTCTCCGATCTTTTTTATTCCCTTGTCAAAGGTCTTGAGCCGGCAGTCAATTTCAGTAATATCCCCGCATAAAAAAGCAGCCATATCATAAATATGGCAGCCCAGATCTCCCAGCACCCCGGTACTGCCGTGTTTTGTGCTCAACCGCCAGGTTAAACTTGGCGTTGTGTGCCAGTCACCCCACGTGTTCCGCCCCAGCCAGTCCTGCAAATAACTGGCTTCAACATGCATGATACGACCGATACCTCCGCTGGCAATAACCTGTGCCGCCTTTTGCAGACCCGCGGAATCTCGTTTCGAAAAATTGATCATGTTAATGACATTTTGCTTTTCAGCAGCGTCCCGCATGCGCCGGGCATCTTTCAGGTTTGTAGCCATGGGCTTTTCACACAGCACCGCTATTTTATTATTAACAGCGTCCAGAGATATCTGTGCATGCATGGCATCCGGAGTAACATTGCTTATGCCGTCAAGTTTTTCTAATTTCAGCATTTTTTTATAGTCATTATAAACAGCGGGAATTTCCCATTGTTTTGCAAATTCCACAGCCCGTTCCTGCGAAATGTCACAGCAGGCTTTTAGCCTGACGCTCCTGTTTTTTCTGAAACGCTCTGCATGATAACCAGCCATGTGGCCCGTGCCAATTATACCGACATTTATCATCCTATCCTCCTATAGTTGCTCAGATTATACTGCTTTCTGATTGCGGCAATAGAATATCGGTGAACTCCATGCCCTGTGTCCATCACGCTGTGTGACTCTGACATAATAATAGGTATGGCCGGCATAGCCGTCTGAACACGGCAGACTAAAGTCCATATCATTATCGTTAAAAGTCTTTTCAAACACAAAAAGATTCGGAGTGTACTCCCTTAATATCTCACCGTTTCGAATAACTGCAATATTGGTAATGATATCCGTGCCAACCACATGCATGTGAATAACGGTTTTGTTTTTATCTTTTACGGCTTTTTTCTCTCCGGCAATCAACTCATCCAAACGGAAATCGAGCAGTATTTTCGCGCCTGTAGTCGCATAGGTCTGCCGGTTGGTAAGTGCATCCCACAAAGAGTCTTTGTCTATCTTTTTCACCAAAACAGCGGTTATGCCGGTATGAAGATCTCCTTTTTTTATAATCCAGTTAGATTCCGGGGTACGTCCGGGACGTCCGGTGTGATCATCACTGCCTCCGCAGAAGCCAATGTGAAATCCCTTTCCCAATGCCGAAGCAATGGATGAACCATAGCCTTTGCGAAGGACGCCATGCCCGAATTCTTCCTTTTCAGACGAACCGCGCGGATTAACAATCTCGACCAGCGGCTGGTATCTGTCATCATGCTGAGACCAGTCATAATTTTTCCACGCCCGCAGTTTTTCAATCGGCAAAAGCGGTAAATGTTCCGCCACCGTGTTGACATGGTTTGGACGAGTAAAAAACGCATATCCCTCCTGCTCAAGCTTTTGCCATAATTCCTTAATAGAATCGCCCTTTACTATTTCTTTTAAGTCGCCTTTAACAAAAACCCCTGTATGCCCTTTTTGACTATCAGAATCCCATTCATAACCCAAAATAGGCACAAAAGAGCCTGCACGGTAATATTGTTTTGCTGTTTTTCGCTGATGCAGCCAAAAATCCTTTTGTATCATTCCCACGTGGTCTGTTATTCCGCAAAAAGCCATTCCCGAAACATACCGTGCATAGTCGTACACGAATTCGGGTGAATTCATGCCGTCATTATGCGACCCGCTGCTGTGCAGATGCATTTCACCGAAATAAATATTATAGCCTGTTCCGCCTGCAAATCCCGGCCAAAACGGGACTTTTTCGCTTGCTATATTTTCATCTTTTTCAAGTTCAGCATACAGGAAAGCAGGGAGTTCAAATGAAGGAATTTTGAATTTCGGGATACAGGCTTTTCCGTTTTCCAATGAAACAGCCGCAAGCCTGACTTTTTTGCCTGCATTGTCTTTAGCAAATACAATTACATTTTTGTCACAGTCGGTTATATTTCCATATATATCCAGAGACGAGATACAAATGTCGGGACATTCCTCCGTAGGACTGGAGAAATGGACGGAAAGTTTTGCTGTTTCTGCCGGAATAATGTCAAAATGTATTTCTGCAACTGTCTCAAATGTTTCAGTAGAAGATTTTTTAAACAATAATTTCATCTGAGCATCAGTAACTGCAAGTTTTGGCGCAAAGGTGTCTTTGCCGGTACAAGAATAATTACCTAAATACAAACGAACCAATTCCCCCTTTTTTATGCACCCGTCTGTGATTTTACCTTCCAGGACATAATCAAGGCTAGCCACCCCGTTTGTCATAGAAGGATATATTCGTCTATGTTCAATCGCGCAGTCCTCCGCGGTTGTAAAGAAAAATTCGCCAATATCCCATTTTGCTCTCAGATAATCAGGATTGATTCTAATTATATCGCCCGCCTTCAAATCCCGGGCAGGATACATATCCAATGTCCAGATTCCCCTCGCTCCGGCTCTGATGGACGAGGAAGGACTTAATTCCGTTTTCCAGTAATTTTTATTTTCCATAGCAATAATTTATTTTACCTCACCACCCAAGCTTTTGATAAGATCGCATATGTATTCACGATTTTCAGCAAGTTTCCGGTCATTGTTCTCAACAACCAGGGGATGGTATTCACAAGTCAGGATACCATTGTACCCTGTCTCGATCAGGGCACCGAAAACCTCCTGCCAGTCTATTTCTCCTTCTCCCACAGGATTATGGTCATTCCAGCCATGCGGAGTTTTTTCCTTATCCCTTACCCAGTCGTGAATATGGACATCAAATATCAGGTCTCCATAGCGCATGATAAAATCCCTGCAGGTTGTTATTGTTTTGTTGATACCAACCCCGAAATTATGCCAGACGAGCATCAGGTGCCCCACATCAAGACAGATCCCTGTATGTTCCAAGCCCATTTCCCTGATAAGGTCGAATTTTTCAAACGGATTAAAATAACCGCAGCCGGTTTCCCAGCACGCTTTCGTGTTATTCTCTCCGGCAATCGCATCAATAGTAATCATGAATTCTCTCATTATTTTGTCTGCGTCATAGTCACAACCCTCCAAAAAAGGGTTGTAAGCAACAGGATCCGTTGGATGCATGACCACTGTCGGCACCGAAAGCTTCCCTGCGATTTCAAGATTCATTATGTATTCGCTCTGGCTTATCCGCCGATATTCAGGATGCAGTGCCAGTGGTTTCATTTCGATATGGCTGGCATGAAGGGAAACCAGCTCGAACCTGTCCAGTATTCTCTCATAACGGGTAATATCCTTTTCATCCATATCACCAATCCACTTGTGATTGTCGTCAGCTATACTGAGACCTATGCCCAACCCTTTATATCCCGCGGCAATGATCCTTTCAGTCTTTTCCTCAAGACTCCCATTTGAATAAATAGCTGTATTGGTCCCTATAATCATATCAGTCCTTTCAGGTTAAAATTCAAAAATCGGCATATTGTTACGGTTACTCAAGTTTGTCAGCTGCAATCCTGTTCTGACCCAGCTGATTATTGTCGGTAAGCATATGGATAGTCAAGTAATTTCTTCAAAATGCTTGGGAATTTTCGTTTCAAATTGACAACTTATAGCAAATGGTGTAGCTTATGAATTCACGAGCGGAGGTTGATGGCAGGTATTGGAAAGGAGAAGTTGATGATGCGTATTGAACCTGTTGACGTAGTTCACTTTACGCATACCGATTTTGGGTATACGGACCACCAGATTGTTTGCACGGAAAGCCGCATCAAGTATATT
>JAUVJM010000080.1 GCA_030596585.1 bacterium | reverse complement strand
TTGAAGATACTATCCAGAAACTTCCTGAGTGGCAAGTTTTTGCTAGAATGTTTTTGTCAGGCATTTCGCGTGCTTGCATTGCGGAAGCCAAACTTGATGCCCATTTAGGAGCCGCAGAGATTGCAGTAGCAAACAGAATCTATAAGCAAAAGCATGGTAAATATGTAGATTCGCTCGAACAACTCTCACCAGAGATTTTGCTTGTCCTCCCATTAGATCCATTCACGGGCAAAGACTATATCTACGAGAAGAAAGATAAAGGATTTATTGTCTACAGCGTAGGAGAGGATTTGAGAGATGATGGAGAACTTCGTCGGAAGGCTCGCGAAAAAGACTACGATATTGTCTGGGAGTGTGCTTCTTGATGATTGTCCTCTATCTGCATAAGTAGGCGAATTTCAGGCAATCGCGTCATTGTGATTTAGTTGCATTAGGCACTCGCCTCTGGTAAAATCCCTATTAATATTATGACTTACTATCCGACGATCGAACAATTCAGGAAAGTGTCTGAGAGGGCAAATATTATTCCCGTCTACAGGGAATTGCCCATGGGAGAAGAAACCCCTATTTCTGCTTTTCTGAAACTTTCTCCTTCGGAGCATATGTACATTCTGGAAAGTGTTGAGAAAGGAGGAAAGTTCGGGCGTTACTCTTTTCTCGGCACGGAGCCTGGCTTGGTTATCCGCTGTAAAGGGAAGCAAGCGGAGGTGATAAAGCATGGGAAGAAGGAGGTTGTAACTCTTCAAGACAGGGACCCGCTCGATTTGCTGAAGGAAACCATGAGTAAATACAATGGAGTCCCTGACGGTAATCTTCCTCCGTTTTACGGGGGAGTTGTGGGCTACCTCGGTTATGATATGGTGCGTTTTTTTGAGAAGCTCCCCGATGAGAACGTAGACGATTTAGACTTGCCTGACCTGTATTGTGTTTTGAATGATAATGTTATCATATTCGATCATGAGAATTCATCTTTCAAGGTTGTTTCCAGCGCGTATGTTGAGGGTGATGCGGATAGAGCGTATCATCAGGCGATTGACAGGATCGAAGAGATGGTTGATGTTCTCGGGAAGAAGACGCCTGCACCTTCCCGGGAGACTGAAGGCGGACTGCGGCATGAACTCCGGTTCGAGTCAAACTTCCGCAAGGAGGATTTCTGTCGGGCGGTTATGAAAGGCAAGGAGTATATCAGGAAAGGAGATATTCTCCAGGTTGTTTTGTCCCAGAGGTTGAAGACACACCTTCCCAGCGCTCCTTTTGACATTTACCAGGCACTGCGGCGGATAAATCCTTCTCCCTACATGTTCTATCTGAAATTCGGCGATGTTCACCTTGCAGGCTCTTCTCCGGAGATACTGGTGAAAGTTATCGGGGATGATGTAACTGTTCGTCCCATTGCCGGGACCAGACCACGGGGCAAAGACTCTGAAGAAGACAGAAGGCTGGAGAAGGAATTGTTATCCGATGAGAAGGAGAGGGCGGAACATGTTATGCTTGTTGACCTTGGCAGGAATGACGTGGGGCGCGTGGCAGAAATCGGTACGGTTAAGATTAATGAGTTTATGACAGTCGAGAAGTATTCCCACGTCATGCACATTGTTTCAAATGTATGCGGAAAACTCCGGCATGGGAAGGACTACTTTGACGTTTTGCGGGCATCTTTCCCTGCCGGAACTGTCTCCGGAGCTCCCAAAATAAGGGCGATGGAAATCATAGACGAACTGGAGCCTGCGCGCAGGGGCCCGTATGCCGGGGCGGTGGGATATTTTAGTTTTTCGGGGAATATGGATGTATGTATTACGATAAGAACTATTCTTGTGAAGGGGAAGGATGTCTATGTGCAGGTTGGAGCCGGCATCGTTGCCGATTCGGTTCCTGAGAAAGAATACCAGGAGACGATGAACAAAGCACAGGCTCTTATAAAGGCGCTGTCGGACGGAGGGAAATGACTTTTCTGATTGATAATTACGATTCCTTCACCTACAACCTCTTCCAGTATCTCGGGGAATTAGGGGAAGAAGTTGTCGTGAAACGTAATGACGGTTTTCAACTGGAGGAAATCGAAAGACTCAAACCTGAGAGGATTGTCATTTCTCCGGGGCCCGGAATGCCTTCCGGGGCAGGGCTTTCCAAAAAGGTTATCAGGAAGTTTGCCGGAATCGTGCCTATCCTGGGAGTATGCCTGGGGCATCAGGCTATCGGAGAGGAGTTCGGAGGGAAAATCGTTCTTGCCGAAGGGCTGATGCACGGGAAAACGTCGGAGATTCTCCACGATGGGAAAGGGTTGTTCCAAGACTTGCCGTGTCCTTTCACTGCTACGAGATATCATTCACTGGTTGTTGAAAGAGAAAGTCTTCCCGAGTGTTTCGAGATATGTGCCTATACCCGGGATGGGATAATAATGGGTATGCGGCACCGCGAGTTCGCTGTTGACGGGGTTCAATTTCATCCGGAATCGGCTCTTACTACCGAGGGAAAGAAATTGCTTTCTAATTTCCTGAAACTCAATAAAGGAGTAAGAGCTTGTTAAAGGCCCTAAGGAGGGAGGAATAGTTGTGGACATTAAGCGTGCCATAGCCAAGGTTGTTGACGGAGAAGATTTGTCTGAGGAAGAAGCCGGATCAGTAATGAGGCTGATTCTTAAGGGGAAGGCGACTCCTTCGCAGATTGCCTCTCTTATCACGGCTCTTCGTATGAAGGGGGAGAAAGTCAGTGAGATTACGGGCTTTGCAAAGGCAATGCGCCGGGCGTCTGTAAAGGTGAGGGTGCCCGGAGCCGCGCTTGTTGATACATGCGGGACAGGAGGCGACAGGAGCAATACGTTCAACATATCAACGACAACCGCTTTTGTTGCGGCGGGGGCCGGTATCAGGGTTGCCAAACACGGGAATCGTTCCGTATCAAGCCGCTGCGGGAGTGCGGACGTTCTTCAGGAACTCGGCGTAAACATAATGCTGGGGAGGTCTGCGGTTGAGAAATGTCTGAAGGACGTCGGGGTTGCTTTCCTTTTTGCGCCGATTTTTCACGGGGCGATGAAACACGCTCTTCCTCCGCGCAGAGAGATCGGTATCCGGACAATGTTCAATATTCTTGGTCCTCTTACGAACCCCGCTGGAGCAAAAGCACAGGTGCTCGGTGTTTATGACAGGGCACGGGGCAAGCAGATGGCTCACGTCCTTTCCAATCTTGGCTCAAAGAGAGCGCTGGTTGTGCATGGTCTTGACGGACTTGATGAGATATCGCTCGGGGGGAGGACTTTTGTGGCGGAGCTGAAGAGCGGCAGAGTATCCACCTATATGCTGAATCCCCGCGATTATGGGTTTAAGAAACGCCGCATTGCGGAAGTATCGGGAGGTACCCCAAAGCAGAATGCGAAATTGCTTCTAAACGTGCTCAAAGGTCAGAAAGGTGCCCGGCGGGATATTGTTCTTCTCAATGCCGCCGCCGCGATTATGGCAGGGGGCGAAGCAGGGAATTTCGGAGAAGCGGTGTCTGCGGCGGCAAGTTCGATCGATTCGGGGAAAGCACTTGAAAAACTGGAGTTTCTGAAAAAGTACAGTAATTCGCGTGGGATTCGGGGAACGAAAAGTTCCTGGAGTCAAATCTGTCCCACAAAACGAACCAAACTGTAGCGGCATAATATCCGGGGGTGCGGTGCCTGAATCACAGTTGAATAAATTGACTTTTCGATAATAAGGTGGTAGTTTGAGAACTCTGGCGGTGTAGCTCAGTTGGTAGAGCAGGAGAATCATAATCTCTGTGTCGGGGGTTCGAGCCCCTCCACCGCTACCAGATAGAGCAATTAAGAATTAGGAATTTAGAATTACGAATTGAAAAGTGGGATTTTTGAGAAGCCCCGGCATGCTTTCGCAAGCCCTTAAAGAAGCCAGGAGGACAGTTGAGAAGCATCGGATGCTGGATGACGGCGACAGGGTTCTTGTTGCTGTCTCCGGAGGGCCGGATTCGGTAGCGCTCCTGCATTTGCTGGTATCAATGAAGGAGAAACGTAACCTGTCGTTATCCGTGGCGCATTTGAATCACAGGTTACGCGGTAAGTCTGCGGATGAAGATGCTCGCTACGTCGAGCGGTTGTCAGAGAAACTCGGGCTTCCGTTTTTCTCCGCGAGAAAGAACGTTCGCTCTTTCATGAAAAAGACCCGCCTTTCGCCGGAAGAGGCGGCGAGGAAATTGAGATATGAGTTTTTAGGGAAAGTTGCCGGAAGCCAGAATGCGGGTAAGGTTGCCCTTGGTCATACGGCAGATGACCAGGCGGAAACGGTTCTTCTCGCTCTGATAAGAGGGGCGGGGCTTGCCGGGCTTGCCGGAATTCCTCCTGTCCGGCCGTTGGGCAAATCGGGCATCTTGGTAGTCCGTCCTTTGATTGAGACCTTCCGTGCGGAAATTGAACGGTATCTCAAGGCAAAGGGAATTAGTCCGAGGCTGGATGCATCCAACCTGGAGACTGTCTATCTTCGCAACAGAGTGCGTCGAGAACTACTCCCTCTGATTGGGGCAAACTACAATCCCGGCATCAAATCGGCGCTTGTGAGACTGGCTGCTATCCTGCGTGAGGATAATCAGTATCTTCTTGAGGAAAGCGGGAAGCTCGCGCCGGAACTGCTTGACGTGGATCCGGAACGCAGAAAGGTCAGGATAGACCTGCCGACACTTAAATCCATACCGGCGGCTTTACAGCAGAGGCTGGTTCGCGGGGCGATAAACGTTGTCAGCGAAAACAGGAAGCCTCTTTCTCTTACTCACTGGGAACGTGTGCGGGAGCTTGCGGAGAGCGGAAGGACCGGTTCGTATTTGACACTGCCGGAGCTGATTGTGGTTAAGAAGGAGTATGATAATCTGCTGATTATGAGACAAGACCTGTCCCGCGGTGACGTACTGCGCAGGCTGGATTATGAACTGGAAGTGCCGGGGAGCAATTATATCCCTGAGATTGGTCTTTCGGTGGATGTATCTTTCTTGGAATGCGGGGAAATCCCTGCCTCCCTTAGTAATGGGAAAGCAATCCCCCCTTTGTCCCCCCTTAATAAGGGGGGTAGTGGGGATTCGCAAAAAGCGGGAAAGGGAGGATTATTGGCGGCGCGGAGAGCCTTTTTTGATCGTGACAGGGTCCGGCTCCCACTGCATGTGCGTTTCAGAACGGCAGGGGATAGTTTTCAGCCCCTCGGTATGAGGGGAAGCAAAAAGCTGAAGGATTTCTTCATTGACAGGAAGGTTCTAGCCGGAGAAAGAGATGAAGTCCCCCTGCTCCTGAGCAAGAGCGGTATTATCTGGGTGATGGATCCGGCTGGGCGCGGCTGGGGGATGATGGCAGATGAAGTAAAGGTGACTAAAAGAACTGCGCGAATACTCAAAGTCGAAATTGAAGTTTCTCCCTGAATATGCTATAATCGGGGTAATTTGAGAGGGTCATTGTATTATGAAAAAGGTAGAGAAGAAAAGTAATCCGTTAGCTAAACCTGTCATTTTCTGGGTTTTAATGTTTGTGCTTATCTTTATTGCCCTGAACTACTATCGTATGCAGTCGGTCAAGGAAGAGAGAATAAGGTATGACACTTTCGTTGAAGAACTGGACAAATCAAACGTTAAACTTGTTTATTTCTTGGGGGATAGCCAGATACGGGGCGAGTTGAAAGAGGGGGCGGTCTTTTTTGACGAGGTGAGCGGTAAGGAAGGCACATACACGCATTTCAAGACGGCAAACCCTTTTAACGATGACAGCCGTCTCCAGGAGCTTCTTGGCCGCCATCATGTCCAGATTACGCCTAAGCCGGAAAGTTCTATCTGGACAATGTGGATTGCGCCTGCGATTCCTTTTCTTCTGATTCTGGGATTTTTCTGGTTTTTCATCTACCGCCAGATTCAACTTGGCGGAAGCCGTGCTCTGTCGTTCGGCAAGAGCAGAGCAAAACTTGTGAGCGAGGATCACCCCAAGACAACTTTTGCCGATGTAGCAGGTGCCGAGGAGCCGAAGGAGGAGCTTCAGGAAATTATTGCTTTTTTGAAAAACCCCAAGAAGTTCACGAAGCTTGGAGCAAAAATTCCTAAAGGAGTGCTTCTCTACGGACCTCCCGGCTGCGGCAAGACCCTGCTGGCAAAGGCAGTTGCGGGTGAGGCTGACGCTCCTTTCTATTCAATAAGCGGTTC
>JAUVJM010000113.1 GCA_030596585.1 bacterium | reverse complement strand
GCAGTGCACTGATCAAAGAGTTAATCAGATAGCCCCGTCTTTATACAGGAAATACAGGACGGCATCCGGCTTCGCAAAAGCCAGGCAGAGTGTGCTTGAGCGCGAAATCCGCTCAGCCGGTTTTTACAGGAACAAAGCCAGATACATCATAGGTGCATGCAAAAAAATCGCGGGGGAATACGGGGGGAAGGTTCCCGAGAGTATGGATGAGTTAATCGGGCTCCCGGGTGTCGCACGCAAGACCGCGAATATTGTTCTATCGTCCGCTTTCAATAAAGCTGAGGGCATTGCGGTGGATACGCACGTGCGCAGGATTTCCGGGAGATTGGGCTTGAGCCGGAGTAAAGACCCGAATAAGATCGAAGAGGACCTTATGAAGGTTGTTCCCAAAAAAGACTGGCTCGATTTCAACTACCTGCTTGTGAACCACGGCCGCAGGGTTTGCCGGGCTCGGAAGCCGGGGTGTGATGAGTGTGTCGTAAGAAAGTATTGCCCTTCGGCAGGAAAGACAGTATAGTGGTGGGGTTGAAATGTCATTCCGCACCCCCTGATCAAGTCAGAGGGCATGCTTGATGCGGAATCCAGGATTCCAGGAAGAGGTTTTTGACATTAACAACAAAAAAAGGAGGGAGCAGAAATGAAAGTAGTCGTGGACAAGGATACATGTACCGGTTGCGGGCTTTGTGTTGACAGTTGTCCCGAAGTTTTTGATATGACTGATGGTGCGGTGTCAGTCAAGGTTGATACGGTTCCGGCTGAGAACGAAGATAGTGCCAAGCAGGCGGCAGAAGATTGCCCTGTAGAGGCAATCTCCGTCGAGTAGTGCTCTGTATAACGCTAATTCCTGTCATTCCGCACCTGATGCGGAATCCAGGATTCATAGTTACGGGTTGGATTCCCGCTGCAGTTTACCGAACCCTGTTTATTCTTCGAGTAAGCGGAAGCGCATCAAGAAGATGGGGTCGAAACAAGCCTTGCTTGTCGGCGGGCAGGTCGAACAGTAAAGCTTTACGCGGTTCACTGAACTTACACCTGTCAGAATACCGCTGAGAAAGCAAAGGAAAGCGCAAGCACATCTGATCCCGGACTCATTCCCGCTCCGATATCGAATTTCAGCTGCGGTGAGCCAATCCCGATGCCGCCCGTGAAAACCGGGTCGGCATCTGATTCGGCAAGGTTCTTGTAAACGCCGGCCCTCAGCGCAAGGTTTCCTCCAGGTGTCTTTTTCTCAAGTCCGACTGCGAGCGTTCTGCTGTCATATCCGGGTGTCATCGTTTCATTCTCGGTCAAATCAAGGTCACAGGCTATCAGGAGATTCGTCCCTGCCCGCCACGCAATGCCTGCTCGTGCCTGGGGTTTGAGTTCCACCTCGCCGTCCTCATAGGAAAATGATGGACTGTTCAGATTCCTTACTACCAACCCTGCTTTCAAATTACTTCCCGGGAGAGGGTGAAGCAGCCCAGCGTCGAATGCAAAATTTGAGTCGCTCATTTTTTCGAGGTCCTCATCGAAATCGTTATCTTCATCCGCAACGCTCACGCTCTTGTAGTAGCTTCGACCAAGGATATATTTCGCATTCGTTCCGATGAAGATCTGTCCCTGGCGCGTGGTGTATGTTGCAATGAATTCCCTGCTTTCAAGTCCCAGCGCAGTAGCCGTGGATTCATTGTTTGCAATGGAGTTTGGGTGTGCCGGGAATTCTGCCTCGATTCTATCCATGTCCATATCTACCCAACCGCGCAAATGTGCCAGGTCAAGCACGCCGAATGCCGTGTTTCCCCTGCTGAACAAAAAGCCTATGTTTCCATGTGCCGCAATCTCCGTGCCAGGTTCGTCTAATTTCCCGAAGAGGTCTATGATCTGGGTTATTTTAGCCGGGTCGAGATAGATTTCGGGGTCGTCCAAGTTGTAACCTCCGAGTACGTCGTCAATGTCTGTGAGTGTGCCGGTGATGTCATTGTATTCCGCTATCTGGATTCCGAGCGGGAAGCTGAAATTAGTTTGCCGGCAGGCAGCAACGGCGGCTGGATTCCAGTAAACGGCGGTTACGTCGTCAACGGCTGCCACTTGTGCTCCCCCCATTCCCAGAGCTCTCGGACCCAAAATGATAAACTCTGCAGACAGGGCTGTACCGGTAAAGCCGAGAAAGCTAACAACTGCCACGACAAAAATAACTTTTGCTCTCATTTTCTATCCTCCTGTGTTTGCTCATTTCATAATACAGCAGGTTCCCGGCGTGGAGCAAGAGAAATGTGTTATGTGTTATGACTACCTGTGCTCTCATTTTACTTGACTTTCCCTGGAAATTCGTTGAATATAGAACATATCGAGAAAGAAGGAGGACTTCAGTGAAGATATTGCTCGTCGAGCCGCCAGCAAATCCTCACGATATAGTTACTGGAATTATGGGGTTAGCTGAGCCTTTAGCCTTGGAGTGTGTGGCTTCCATGCTATCCTCTCATAAAGAATAAACCATGCAAAGAAAATATTTAGTTTATAATTTTTCCGGTGAGTTAGATGATATTTCGCATTTATTCCCAAACGAAAGGTTGGGAAGAATTGCAGCTATAATAAGAAAACATGCTCAAGAAGTGGATATAATAGACAGAGCTAATCTTTTAGATTTAATAGATTTCGGCAAAAAATATATGAAAAATTTGGGAGAATTGTCTTTCTATGATTCTAACAAATTGTATGAATCCAGATTAGAAAAAGAAGCAGGGAATATACTCAAAGGTGGTTACGATGTTATATTCATGAACCTGTGGCATGGAAGCGGATTCAAATTTTCAATAGATTTATCAAACATTATAAAAAAATCTAATCCTGGAATAAAAATCTATGGAGTAGGACAAAAGGTAGATTGGTTTAAAGAACACATATTAAAATTGTCTAACAATAGCCTTGATGGGCTTATAATAGGACTTGGTTATAATGCTATTGAAGGAATAGTTCTAAATGAGAAGGTAAATAATATTAACAATCTCATCCTGTATGTCAACGGAGAAATAAGAGAAAACGAAAAAACACCTATTGATGTAGATGATTATCCAGTAGCTTTATATGATGGAAATATATACAGGAATATAGAACATAAAATTCCGATATATTCCATTACCTTGTCAAACCAAGCTTGTCCAAATCGTTGTGTGTTTTGTATCAGACCAGAGAATTATGGAAGGCTTAATAAAGCAAGAAAAACAGAACGGGTGATAGAAGAGTTGGAACAGTTGAATTCTAATTATAATGCTGCACATTTCAGGATAGAAGACTCTACTCCCCCCCCCAATTCCTTAAATGAACTTTCCGAATTTATATTAAATTCAGAATTACACGGAAAAGTTAAATTTAGTGGGTTTTCCAGAATTGACACCAATGCCCCGGGGACTTTCTCTTTGTTAAAAGAGGCTGGTTTTGTAGCTCTGTTTTTTGGCATAGAATCCTTAGATGACGAAAATCTTATTAGACTCAGAAAAGGAATTACCTATGAACAAATAAAGCATACTATCGCAGAGGTTCCCCTATCTGGTATCCATACTGTTGGAAGTTTCATTTTCCCTATTCCGGGAGAAACGAAGCAGAGCATGGAAAATACCTTGCAAAGAGTCAAAGAGCTAAAACCATATTTAAGTTCGCTGCTTGTCCTACCAGCTGGTGTGTATCCTCATACTGAATGGGGGAAATATCCTGCAAAATACGGGATACAACTTGCAGACGATTACGTAGAGAAATCTGTTATCTATCCTCTAAAGTATCTTCTTCCGTTTAAATACTGGCCACCTTTCCCTTTTAAATATAAGATAATGGATAAAGAAATAGAAAATATAAATTTTGGATATATTGCAAAGGTATATCAGAAATTTGTTGATAAGGTAACAAATGAATTTCATATGCCGGCAATTCCCGATTATTATTTTCTATTGGCTGACTTCATAGGAAAAGATTATGTAACTACTACAAAAACGATTATTCATTATATGATTGACAGAGATTATCCCGCGATAGGAAAGTTATTCTCAAAATCCATAATTTGACAAAGGGAGAAGAAGTGATGAGAACCGGTCTTATCTTCTGACCGGGAATTCGAAGAATTTGAAAGAACAGATTCAAAAGATTAATGAGAACATACTTGCCAATTCCTGAAGT
>JAUVJM010000106.1 GCA_030596585.1 bacterium | reverse complement strand
TCAGATTCCCGGCAGTGGCTGTCAGGCTTGTCGGCTCATCCGGCGCCGTAACATCACCAACGTTGGGAGTGGCATGAGCATCATTCGAGTAATTGCTTTCCCATCCTTCCGTATCTACGGCAGTCACCACATACCAGTAGATTGTGCCATTGGTCACACCAGCATCCGTATACTGCGATATAGCACTGGTATAAGTCGCAGTAGAAGGCCAGCTGCCACGGGTGGTAGAGCGGTAAATATTATAAGAACTGAAATCTGCCTCGGTGTTATCATCCCATTCAAGAGTAACCAGCTCATTGCCGCCGACAGCCGTAAGATTCGTCGGAGCACTGGGTCCAGCCTCCGATCCCATGTTATAACCGGCGCACTTTATACTCGCACCGGCATCGTGCCATGTGACATAGACCTTGCCGTCTAAACCGGCAATCACGGTGGGAGTACCCTCATCACCCGAGGAATTTTCATTTACGCGGAGGTCAGCTCCTTCTTCACTTCCGGTTTCAACAGTCCCATCTCCATCAAGGTCAATACCCCACCTGAATCCGGTCGCTGCATCCACATACGTTGCTTCCTGGAAATAAATGTGAGGCGTGCCATCCCTCATATCCCGCCACGCGGCGTAAACATGGTTTGAGCCGGGCCTCACCGCAATTGACGGCTGGTCCTGGCTAAACCCCCAATAACCGGAGTTTCCAAGGTGCTTATCAGTATTCCAGTTTGCCCCGCCATCAGAAGAATAGTCAAAGTATATCTGATTGCCGCTGCTATTAGCGCACCAGTTAGCAAATACCCAGCCTATTCCACCGATATCGGATGCGGCAAGTCCGGGACGCTGGTTCTGAACAGAAGGACCTGCTTCACTTACCTGCGCTTCACCCCCCCAGGTTACTCCTTTGTCATCGCTGGCGTTAAACATGATACCGGTCCCGAGGCGCACCCACGCGGCATACACATCACTGCTTCCGTCCCCCTTGACTGCAAGGGCGGGGTAGCGCGCATCAGGATTGGCACTGATGGGATCAGCCACTCCATCTTGTGGTATATCATCAAAGAAGCTCCAGCTCTCACCTGCGTCGGTTGATGACCAAAAGTATATATGCCAACTACCCGTAGCGGCATCAGCCTCAGAAACAGCGTAGACGTTATCCACACCAGATATGACCTCCACCCTTATATCGTTCTGAGACAAGCTCTGTGCTCCCTGGTAAGGGGCACCGTAGCTGCTACCATCAAGCTTCTCCGCGAAGTTATACACTCCGTTATGAGTTGATTTGAAGACCTTCGGGAAGTAACTCCCGCCGGACAGAAAGCTGTAGATAACATATGCATCTTCATCATTGTTGATTGCGATGCGGGGAAAATATCCGGTTTCCGTTTCTACCTTGACAGCGTCGCCAAAACTTGCGCCACTGTTTGTTGACTTCTTGAAATCCACGGAAGTTGTGCCCTCTTCATACGTCAAATATATAAAGCCGTAGCCGTCAATTGCGGCGTGGGGTTCTTCCCCCGTGCCTGACGCAGTAGTTACGGTAGAAGAAAAAGGAAGAGCGAAGGCAATGTCCGCCATGTGGAAAACCAGCATGGAAAGCAAAAGGACAACACAGATACTGAAAAGAGTCGGGACTGAATATCGTCTAATTTTCTGGGACACGGTGTACTACCTCCTATGTGTAGGGACAGGTCGTGACCTGTCCGTTCGTTCCACCAACCACGTAAAGGATTATTGTTCGAGCTTGTCGAGAACCTGTGTCAAACCTGTCGAGAACCTCATCTTCTCGATGCGCTTCCGCTTACTCGAAGAATAATGCAGCCAACGTAAAAGATACCATGTTAAAACTTAAATCCGAGTGTTGCCGTATATGCTCTTTCGTCGGAGAAGCGCGCTTCGATACCGAGAATGTAGGCATCGTTAAATACGAAATCGAATCCGGTAAAGAAACCAAAGCTATCATCGGACTCAAGGCTTCCCTTTAACCCGCCGTACGTCCAGTCAATACTGGCATCGGAGTATCTCGCTCCCGCATGGAAGGAACTGGACGTAAGCGTAAACGGCTCGACGAGAGACGTAGATTCATCCACGGTATTTACAACGACCACATAAAGAGACGCATCCCATTCCGTCCACTCCGCGGTTCTGTTATCACTCGTTTTTTGAGGTTCGAAGGTGAAATACTGTGCTCCTCCTCCAAGACTTAGCCCAAGCTCGAGGTCCTCGAAAAAAATGGTCCTCACGCCAAGCCCCCAAGCTAAATCACTTGAATGATTATACGTCGCTGAAGTATTCGGATTCCACAGTTTGAGGTCCGAGCTGCCAATCCTCGCCAGGAGACTGACTCTGTCGGAGAGTCCGTAAAGGATTTTTGCAAGGTACTGCCCGGACTCCACATCAAGAGCCTTTGCCCCAAGTTTGCTGTCGGAGACATCCCGCCCTTTTACCGAACCGTATTCGAATCCCATGATGTAACGGCCCCTTTCCGGCAGAAATCCGGGAGCGCCTACCGAAGTACATTCAGCAGCAAGTGTAAAACTAAGAATTATACCCAAGACAACCAAAATCTTTTTCATGAGCGACCTCCAAAGTCATATATCCGGTGAACTGTGTAAAGCTTTACTGTTCGAGCTTGTCGAGAACCAGCGAGCCTCAGGCTTCTCGATGCGCTTCCGCTTACTCGAAGAACAAACTCTGCCCATTGAACTTTCTCAAAACTGCAATTACAATTACCATGATTATAAGCGCTGTTAGAAATGCCTGTCAAGAAAATTCAGGGAGCAAAGCGATATTTTATCAGAGTGCGAAGCGCGGAGAAACCGTCTCTCCAGGTAATCTTCTTCCCTTCCGTAAATTTCCTGCCGGTGTAACTGATGGGCACTTCCGCAATCGTGATGCCCTTGCGCAGGAGTTTTGCCGTAACCTCCGGCTCGAAGTCAAACCGCTCCGCCCGGAGCTTTATACTTTTTAGGACACTTGTCCTGAACAGTTTGTAGCATGTCTCCACGTCGGAAAGACGGCTTCCGTAAATGAGATTCGCGGCAAACGTAAGGAATTTGTTTCCCCACCAGTGAAGGGTTGAAAAGTCGCTGTACTTTCCCCTGAAACGGGAGCCATAGACGACATCTGCCTCTCCTGAAAGAGCCGGTTCGAGAAGAGACAGATAATCATGCGGGTCGTATTCCAAATCTGCATCCTGGATGACAATAAACTCACCGGCTGCTTCCGCAATACCAGTCCTGATGGCAGATCCTTTACCCCTGTTCTTATCGTGAAAAAGGATTTTTATGTCTGAGGATGAAAGGGAAGTCAGTATGTCCCGTGTCCCGTCGGTCGAGCCGTCATCAACGATAATTAATTCTTTATCCACAGGCAGAGCCGTCACCCGGGAAACTATCTCCCGGATAGTTCCCTTTTCATTATATACGGGCATTATGACGGAAAGCAGCATTTCAGACTCCTTAGCAAGTGCAAGTTCAGTCAACCACATAAAGGATTATTGTTCGAGCTTGTCGAGAACCTGTGTCAAGCCTATCGAGACCTCACCTTCTCGATGCGCTTCCGCTTACTCGAAGAATAAATAATTTAGTGTTCGAGCCTGTCGAGACCTGAGTATCTATAAGACACGCTCGACCGAATATTTACGGCTCCTCTTCCCTGTGCTCTGTGTTTTGGAACGTCTCTAACTGCAGGGTGCTGTCCACTCTGCGTCTGTATGTTTCAATGTGACCACTGCCGACGCGGTAGGCTTCCGCCGCTTTCTCAATATGTTTGCCAACCTCTTGATATTTCCCGTAGAAAAACTCAAAAGACTTCTGGATAGCTCTAAGCCCGTCCTGCAATTTCTTTGCGCTTTTTATGATTTCCAAATTCCGGACTCCGATTATTATTATCTGCAGGAACGCGTAGAACGTGTTGGGACTGACAGGAATAACCCTGTTTTCCTGCGCATATTCGTATATCTTCGAAGGATGCCCCAGATAATTCTTTTCTGCTATTGTCTCATAGTAAATTCCTTCGGACGGAATGAACATAAGAGCAAACTCGGCTGTTCCCTTCTCAGGCTTTACGTACTTGCCGCTGATACTTTTAATCTGGGTTTTAACGGCAGTCTCATAGTCTCTCCAGCACTTTTCTTTCTCTTCCGGGGAAGAAGCCTCAAGATACCTCCGGTAATCGTCCCTCGGAAATTTTGCATCAATCGGAATGATGACGTCCTTCATCTTAACAACTGCATCAACCTGCTCCCTGCCGTCAATCGGGTATTGCCGTTCCCAGATGCCTCGCGGGAGAACCTTCTCAAGCATCTCTTCCAATATAGCCTCGCCGTAATTGCCGCGCAGTTTCGGAGCCTGCAAAAGGTCTTTCAATGACTGCCCTAATTTTTGAGCGTCCTCCTGCTGGCGGATAATCCTGTGTATGGTCCCGCCCATGTCTTTGATTGTATCTATCGTCTTTATGGTATGTTCCGAGAT